>BLLT01000033.1 GCA_011958945.1 Lachnospiraceae bacterium
CCGCGGGCAACGAGCCAAGTGGCTGCTTGCAGCAGGGCTTTGATTTTCGCTTAAGATGTTGAGTAGTTGATCATAATG
This sequence comes from Lachnospiraceae bacterium, assembly GCA_011958945.1. Classification (GTDB taxonomy): domain Bacteria; phylum Bacillota; class Clostridia; order Lachnospirales; family Lachnospiraceae; genus Kineothrix. The sequence goes on from BLLT01000033.1 coordinate 79, forward strand.
TGAATATAGTTTGTAGTGTTACAGATAAAAAATGAGAACGAATGATTTGACAAAAAAATATAACAACTATAGATAAATATTTTCAGAAATAATCTTTACCCGAATGGAAATTTATGGTAATATAAATTTGCATGTAAAGGGGTAAACATAGAAAGTGGCAGATGCGGATAGCCGGAAGGGCTGAAGCATCTGCCATTTGGTTATGCGGTCTGTCCGGAAAGCATTTGCCTGTAAAATTTAGCCTGTTTGAATGGGCAATGGGAAACTGCCGCCAAGCGTAACAGTCCAGCCTTTCGGTTTCCCTGTTACGCTTGGCTGTCAGATACTTTCTATATCATTGAATTTATTGGAATTATGTGCTAAAGTTAAAGGTATTAAAAGAAGGGAAATTTAATCTATGCATCCGATATCATCTTTATTTTTATCCCAGTCGTATGAGGACGCATGGGCGGATTACAGCCGTTCTTTAGTCCGTCCTCAGTTTGTGCATTGGGATTATGTGGTTTTAACGGCTTCGAATGAGCAGCAGGCGGAAGGCTTTCGGGCTCAGCTGGAAGAGCGCAGGAGGGCAAAGTTTCTTCCAGAAAAGACGAAATTTGAGGTTATCCCGGATCCGGGGGGAAAGAGGGTAGGCAGCGGCGGGGCAACGCTGGGTGTCTTAAGATATATTGCTAATCAGGCTGGAAGCAGCGATTTTTCTGGGCTGCGTATTTTGGTGATCCATTCCGGGGGGGATAGTAAGAGGGTTCCCCAGTATTCGGCGTTAGGGAAGCTCTTTTCCCCAGTACCCCACGAACTGCCAAATGGAAGGGCATCGACGTTATTTGATGAACTGATGATTGCAATGTCAACAGTGCCTTCCCGCGTCAGAGAAGGGATGTTGCTGCTTTCGGGGGATGTGCTGCTTCTTTTCAACCCTTTGCTCATCGATTACTCCGGCAAAGGGGCGGCAGCCATTTCCTTTAAAGAGCATGTGGAGACAGGGAAAAATCATGGGGTGTTTTTGCGTGGGGAAGATGGAAACGTTAAGAAATTCCTCCATAAGCAGACTGTGGAGGCTTTGAGGAGTTACGGCGCGGTCAATGAACAGGAATGCGTAGATATTGATACTGGGGCGGTTATTTTTTCCAAGGAAATGTTAGCGGCTCTTTATGGGATGATTTCCAAAGAAGGAGTGTACGATGACGGGCTGTTTGACCGGTTGGTAAATGAAAAAGTGCGTCTGTCCCTTTATGGGGATTTCCTGTATCCTTTGGCGGAGGAATCTACGCTGGAAGGGTTTTATAAGGAAAAGCCGGAAGGCAGTTTCTGCATAGAATTGGAGGAGGCCAGAAGGGCAGTCTGGAAGGCACTGCGTCCGTTCCGGATGAAACTTTTGCGGCTGGTGCCGGCCAAGTTTATCCATTTTGGAACAACAGGAGAAATACTTGCTTTGATGAGAAGCGGTGTGGAGGACTATAAGGATTTGGGATGGAGACGGCATGTGGGGAGCAGCTACCACCATGACAAGGTGGCCGGCTATAATAGTGTCCTTTCCAGCCAGGCGGATTGCGGAAACGGCTGCTATCTGGAGGTAAGCTATGTTCACCATGGGGCTAAGATAGGCGATAATGTGCTTTTATCTTATATTGACGTGCATGAGGAAGAGATTCCTTCCAATGTGGTTATTCATGGGCTGAAACAGAAAGACGGAAATTTTGTGGCCAGAATTTATGGTGTGGAAGATAATCCGAAGGGCGGTCTGGAGGAAGGTACTTTTTTGGGCCATCCATTGATGGAATTGCTGGAGAAAAAAGGCATCCCCCGGTCAGAACTGTGGGATGAGGGCGAGGAACCGTATCTGTGGAATGCCAAATTGTATCCGGCCTGTCCTACGATAAAAGAGGCGCTGGACGCTGCACTGAATGTATATGAGATGGCGCAGGGGAACGGGGATATAGATTGTTGGAGGGGGGCAAAACGCAAGAGCCTTTGCTCCGGGTTTAATGAGGCCGATACGAGCGCCCTGATTGCATGGGAAAAGCGAATGGAAGAACTGGTGCAGATGGACAAGCTTCTCAAAATGATTCAGTCAGGGGAACAGGCCGTAAAGGCTGCAAATATCCTTAAGGCAAAAGAACTTTCCGCTGTGCAGAAGGAATGGCTGGAAAAGCATTTAAGAAAAGCGGATTTCAGCGAGAGGATACGTCTGAATTATTATGTGGGTACAGCGATTGGCGGTTCAGAAGGGGATGCGCAGATCGCGGAATGTTTTCAGGGGATTAAGGATGCGGTCCTTGCGTCTACCTTACAGGATTTGAAAGTGAATGAAAACTGCCATATTATAACGGACTGCCATAAAGTACAGCTGCCTTTGAGGGTGAATTGGGGAGGTGGATGGAGCGATACTCCGCCTTACTGTAATGAAAAGGGCGGAACCGTATTAAATGCTGCCATCCTTTTAAAGGGCAGGAAGCCGGTGGAAGTAGTGCTGGAAAAGCTGGAGGGTAAAAAAATTGTTTTTGACAGCAGCGATATGGATGCCTATGGTGAATTTGACCATATTGAGCCTTTGCAGCAGACAGGGGACCCTTATGACCCCTTTGCGTTGCAGAAAGCGGCTTTGCTGGCATGTGGTATTATTCCCGTGTCCGGGGGGAATCTGGATGAGATACTGGAGCGCATGGGTGGCGGTTTTATCATGCATTCCGAGGTGCGGGGCGTACCCAAGGGGAGCGGCCTGGGAACCAGCAGTATTTTGGCAGCAGCATGTGTGAAAGCCCTGATGGAGTTTACGGGGATTGCGTATACGGAAGAACAGCTGTACAGTACGGTTCTTTGCATGGAGCAGATTATGTCCACAGGGGGCGGCTGGCAGGATCAGGTAGGCGGTATTACGGATGGCATCAAGTACATTACTGCGGCGCCCGGGCTGAAACAAGAGATAAAGGTTCACCATATCTGCCTGCCGGAGGATACAGTAGAAGAACTGAAAAGCAGGTTCGCTTTGGTTTATACAGGGCAGCGTAGGCTGGCGAGGAATTTGCTGCGGGATGTGGTGGGAAATTATATAGGAAACGAACCGGATACGGTAAATGCTTTGAATGAAATTCAGCGGGTAGCCTCATTAATGGCTTTTGAACTCAGAAGAGGCCATGTGGATGACTTTGCAAGGCTTCTGGAAGAACATTGGGAATTATCCAAAAAGATAGACTCAGGCAGCACCAATACGCTGATTGACCAGATCTTTGATAGCATTGCGCCGTTCATTGACGGCCGGATGATCTGCGGTGCAGGAGGGGGAGGTTTTCTTCAGGTTATATTAAAAAAGGGCGTGAGCCGCGATGCAGTCCATAACAGGCTGAAAGAAGTATTCCAGGACAGCGATATTGACGTATGGGATTGTGAACTGTTGTAGGATTTGTGAGTTGCCGCCAAATTCATGCTGATAAAAACTTGGCAAACAAAAATAAATTTTGGCACAATAAAGCCGTGCGAAATGGGGTGAAGATTGAAAATTAAAATTTTCAATCCCAAGTTTGTGTCTGCGCTGCATTCACAAACTTGACATGCGTAAAGTCCCGGAAATGCCGGGTCACAAAAGACGCGCAGAAATGGGGTGAAAAATGAAAAGCCAAATATTTTGCTGTATTTAGGACAATAAAATAGAGGAAATTGTCCAGAGCAAAATATTTGGCCTTTTCGTGCACAATCCTTGATGAATTATTAGTTTTAGCTATCCTGTTATGTTTTTTAGGATAAAAGATATAGGCTACTCGCTGGATGATTTTTTGGAAGCTTTTTTCTTGGATGCTTTACCCTTGGGAGACGTATTGTTTAATGAATGTATGTATTGTATAAGCGCCGCTCTGTTATGGGAATCCATCTTCCACAAGCTGATTAGGACATCCTTTATCGTAACACCTTGTACAAACTCCACATTTAGGTCATAAGTGCCGGCACGGATGGAGCTGACACAAAGGAGGAAATCTGTGGTTACCTTATACAGCTTGGCTAACGTGATAACATGTCTGGTAGGAAGTTCGCGTTTGGCCAGTTCATAATAGGAATAGGCCTGCTGGGATATCCCCAAATGCTTTGCAACTTCTTCTTGTTTGAAATGTCTCTCTTCTCTTAGTTTTTTGATAATAGCATTCGTTGTCAATTTTCATAACCTCACTTCTTTTTGTTGTATTTGTTATGAAGATAATAACACATGATTGTATAAAATGCATCAAATACAACAAAAATATGTTAATAATTTTTTGCTGACTTTTTAAAGTCTGCGGTTGTCAAATGGACTGCTGTTTTTAAACTGAAAAATGCTAATAAATTTTTTAGTATGGTATGCCGTTTATATACCATACATGCATATGCTTGTGTTTGAAAATGTTTACTAAAAATAGTAACAGTTCAGCCTTTTGGTTTCCCTGTTAAAAAATACAATAATCTAAAAAAATAATATTTACACGAATGGAATATTGTGGTAATATATTATTAATCACTCAGGTGGTTATGTAAAAGGGAAATTTTAATAGAAATAGTAGATATTTGTTGATAAAACAATATCTACTATTTTCTATTATAAATGATAAAATGACAAAAAATGCTTATTATGAAAAAATATTTTATTAAATAATATTTACAAATATGGAAAACTATGGTAATATAACAGTAACCAATACATTGGTTGCATAAAAGGGGAATTTTACATGGGGAAATGGTGGATATGGAAGTTTAGACGGATATATCCGCTATTTTTGTTGTATTTATGGTAAAATATGGACATGGAAAGAAATTCTTGGTATTCTATTTTTAATTAGGGAAGGTTACAGGGAGTAGGAAGGTATGGGAACGAAAGATGAAAGGGGTATGAGTGATGTTTTCATTTCGCGCATTGGTGAGTATTATATTCTTTAGCAGTATAGCTGTCGTTTTGCTGAAACTGGTCTTCAGAAATAATAAGACAATTTTGCGTATGGATATTAGATTCTTGTTGGCTTGTATGCTGTTGATACTGTTTAGGATGTTCGTGCCAATTGAATCGCCGATAACCAATAATATTCCTATTTATCGAATTTATCCTGATGTTTATAGGTTATTAAGGAAACAAATTTGGAATACAGATATCAAAGTATTAGATCTGCTTGGGTTGATTTGGTTAGCCGGTGCAGTTATAGCAATGGTAATATTGGTAATTTCATATACGAGGTTGCTTCTGCAGGTTAATAGATTGGAGGAGATAGAGGATTCAAGAATTGCGGATATAGTAGCTAAGATAGGAAAGGAACATGGCAGAAAAACTAAGTTTAGGCTACTATTGAAAAGAGATGCCAGAACACCTTTTGTGGTTGGAATATTAAAACCTAATATTGTTATACCGGAAACAGAAATCTCTGATATGGAAGCATATTTGATATTGAAGCATGAAATGCTGCATTATTATCGTGGAGATACAGCGGTAAAGATATTATGTGAGATATTGAAAGCAATCTATTGGTGGAATCCATTTATGTATATGCTAAGCAGATTGGTATCTGATATGCAGGAAATCAATGTGGATTTTCAAGTAAGTAAAGGATTGTCTTACCTGGAGCAGCTGGAGTACACACAATGTCTGGTAAATGCTGCTAAAAAAAGAGAGTCTGGAATTGGGAAAAGTAATTGGCTGGTGTCTTTCCATAAGGAAAGTCCGCTGGTGGTGCGTAAGCGAATTAGCTTAATAATAGATAATATGAAGATTAGCAGAAAGAAAACAGCGGCAAGCATTTTCCTGTCTACAGTTATATTTAGTTTAGTTGTTTTATGTCCTAACCTTATTATTTTTGAACCATATTCTATGCCAGCAGGAGATATCGGGGAAAGCGCTGGAGGGCGAGAAGGTGGTATCTGGGGTGTAGATAATAATGATGGAACATATGATATATATTTAAATGGCAGTTATTATAAAACAACATCAAAATCGGAAATGTCCGATGATAATATAAAAATATATGACAATGTAGAAGACATAGAATGAATAATGTACAGAAGAATATTGGTAATAACATTTACACCTAAAAGTAAATATGGTAAAATAGAAAAAGAATTAAATAAAAGGGGAGTTTTCTTATGCTGTAGAATAAAACGGAGAAAAATATTATGGAGAAAAAAACAAACAAGTATAATCTACCAGAACGGGAAACTGAAATCCTTTATGCATTGTGGAATGCTGGGAGGCCTCTATTGGCATCCGAAATAGCGGATGTGGATGAGGATCTGAAGATTGCCACTGTGCATACAACATTAAAGAGAATGCTTAAGAAACATTTAATTGAAGTAGTTGATTTTGCCAAAAGCGGAAATGTGTTTGGCAGATGTTATCAACCGACAATTAGTTTGGAGGAATTTGAATTAAATAAGTTATCCAATGATTTTAAAAAGAAGCAATGCAAAAATATTACAACATCAAGATTCGTTGCAGCTTTATTGGAAGAGCAGGATAGCAATACTGCCTTGGAAGAACTGGAAGAGTTGGAAAAGATGATACAAGAACAGCGTGCAAAGATTATGAACGACAATAAATAATAGCAAAGAGACTGATTATACTAGATTATATGTTCATTACAATTATTAGTTTCGAATCGCTTTTTAGATATATAATTTTGAATTACACGTAGAGGGGATGATAAGGCTAATAATTATTGATGTTAGAGATGGGACATATAATAGTGGGGATAATCAGTATACTACAACTGCAATAAAAATTATTGATCTACGATATGTGCAAGGAGGTAAAAGGGAATGATTAAAAAAGGGTTAAAGAAAGGTATTTTGCTTTCTGTGTCAGTTTGTTCGTTATCGCTTATGTTAGTAGGTACATGTGGTACTTCGGTACATGCAAATGAAGTTCCAGAAAAAATAGCCACCTCAGAAGAGGGAATTGCTCCTCATTCAGCGATGATTGAATGGAGATATAAAGATGTAAATGGAGTATTATATAGACGCCTATATAATTATACCGAGGAGTGCTGGGTTGGCGAATGGGAAGTTTGCCCTTGGTAAGAGTTAGCAAGGTTTGAAGTTTGAATTAAAAGAATAGTGGAATAAATAAACAATACTGATTATCCTAAATATAATATGTATGCAGCATATAGCCAGATGTTATTGCTAAGCTATATGCTGCTTTTTATGTGTTTTCCCGCAATCAGTAAAATAAAGGCATAACAGTCCGAACCTGTCTAAACTGCTACCAATAGTGTCGAGATACCGACAGGCAAAAAGGTATTCAGCGGTTCAGCCATAGGCAAAACTGTTACAAAGGTACTGCAAAAAATTTATCCGCTTATTTACATTCTAATACTGGTATGGTAAAATAGTACTATATAATTTGACTTACATATAAGATATAGATGACGAGACGGCCGGAATTGTAAGAAAAATGTGAACAATTTTGCCGTTTTTATTTTACATTATAGAAAAGTATGACACAGCATTGGGTAGGGCCGACAAAATTGGTAATCAATTTTGTCCAGGCTGTCAGCTGGGCATAAATCGACGAAGAGAAGAATGATCGTCATGAAGTATTGAAGTACACTATTGTTCTTCACAGCCTAATGTGCGGAGCATGCTTTACGGTTGGGCATCCGTTTGCAGCAAAGCGGAAAAAGGGGGCTTATGGATAGGTCAAAGAGTGGAACAGGTTTAAGGATGATACACATTGCCGTTATTCCTTCTACGGGAAAAGCGGAGTTGTGCACGGATGGCATGCAGGAGCATTGCTGCGGTATGCATCCTTTATGGCAGGAAGTGGATAGAAGTATTGCGAGAGCCATAGAAGAGGATGGAAGATTCGTCTATCAACTGGCTTTTTATCAGAGCGTTTCCGGGGTGATGAATAGTAAGAAGGAGTTTGATATTCTGATATTATTCATTGAAAAAGAAGGGATGAATGAAATGCGTCCGGAAGAAATGCGCTGGATGAAAAATACAGCGGCCAGGATTATCTGCCTTGCAGACGGAATGGCCTTTGTAAAGAATGCATTCAGGATAGGAGTATTCCGTTATATATTGAAGGAAGATATAGAAAAAGACCTTATGGAAGCAGTGCAGGAAGTCTTACAGGAGATGAAGCCGGTGGAGGGGCTTCGCCTTACAGTGGATGGGGAAGATAAATGGGTGCTTTTCAAAGATATCTACTATATAGAAGCTTTTGGCGATGAAGCGATTATATATAAGAAGGATACTTATTCCACAGTGAGGAAAACAATGGACTATTTGTCACAGCAGCTGGGAAATGCATTTTATAGATGCCATAAGTCATACATCGTAAACTTTGCCCACGTACTTAGGATAGAAAATACCAATGTTATCCTAAAAGATGCCAGGAGCGTTCCGGTATCGGTCCGGCGCAAGAATGGTTTGGAAAAGGTATATCATTCCTACGAGGAAGGGCTCAATGGAATAGGATGATATAAAGTGGTGTAACGTTTATCGGGAAAGAGTAACGTTCAACTGAAAAGTATAGACATTTCCGCCTGTTCAGTTATAATAATAACATAATCTCCAGTTTTCAAATTACTAATCTTTCAGTCACAATAGAAAACTAGATTTTGTATTTATTCTTAAAGCGCGAAGTTAGGAAGGTGCATTTTCCTTAATCAGGGGATGCACCTTCCTAATGCTGTTTCCTTTTATTTCGCGGGCAACGAGCCAAGTGGCTGCTTGCTGACATTTGATTCTTTGAATTTTTATCTGTAACAGTTCAGCTTTTTGTCTTCCTTGTTACGAAACCCGGCCATTTCGAGTTTTGCCTGCAGCAAAAGGCTGGATTCTTTTATGGTTATGCTTTGCATTAGTGCGTATTTGTGTTAAGATGAAAAAGAGAATAAAACGGAAATGCAACAGTGAAGCTATAGGCGGCATTGTTGAAAGAAAATGGATAAAGGAGTGGCTGGTTTGTGGGCGAAGAGACAGCACAAACCGGATGACGTATAAAAGATGAAGTGTATTGTACTGGCTGGCGGGAAAGGGGACCGCTTATGGCCTTTATCAAGAAAAAGCTATCCCAAACAGTTCATTAAGCTGCAGAAGAACCATTCTATGTTTCAGGAAACCATCGGCAGAAACCTTCCTTTTTGTGACGAATATGTAGTAGTAACCAATAAGGAATACCGTTATATTGTGGAAAATCAGCTGAGTGTATTTCAAGGGCTGACCCATAGCAGTATTTTGGAGGAAACGGGGAGGAAGACAACGGCGGCGATTGTGCTCGCATGCATGCAGTTTCCGTTGTCAGAAATCGTTTTAGTGGTTCCCACTGACCAGCTGGTGGAAGGGGAAGAATATAAGGATGCAATTTTGCGCGCCAAGGAATTGAGCAAAGAAGGCTGTCTGGTAACTTTAGGCATGGATATAGAAGAGCCGGAAGAGAGATTTGGCTATTTGCATTGTCAGGGGGAAGATGTGCTAAAATTTACGGAAAAACCGGACAGGCAGCGGGCGACGGCTTATTTGGCCAGCGGGGAATACCTCGTAAACAGCGGCGTCTTCATGTTCCAGGTGGGGATTATGATGCAGGAACTGAAAAAATATTCCCCGGAACTGGAGCAGGCATGCAGAAATGCTTATAGGAAGAAAAAGCATTCCAAAAACAGTATTTTATATACGGAAGATGTTTTGATGAAAATACCGGCGGTGGCTATTGAGAAATCGGTGTTTGAAAATACGGCCCGCGCAAAGGTAGTGCATTGCGGCTTCCGGTGGAAGGATATCGGAAGCCTGGAAGACTTGAAGGCAACGGAACTGCAGGCAGCGGACAGCGGCAGGCAGATTCTATACCAATGTGAAGAAACGGAAGTGATTAACCAGTGCAGCCGGAGTACGGTAGTCGCAAACGGTTTGCAAGGGATTATGGTGGTTAATACGCCGGATGCTGTTTATGTGGGCCAGAAAGGGAAATCGGAGGCGTTAAAGAGCATTATTCAGGAAAACCCCCAAATGAGTACATTCGTGGAAAGCAACCGTCTGGTATACAGGGCATGGGGGAACTATGAACTTCTGGTCGATGATCCGTCTTACCGCATCAAAAAAGTCTGGATGCATCCGGGAAAAACCATTTATGCCCATAGCCACAGATACCGCAGCGAGCATTGGTCGGTAGTAACCGGAACGGCGAGGATAGAACTGGATGGGATTGGCGGAACTTATGAAATGGGGGATGTGATCAATGTGGGGCAGGGAATGGTCCATCAGGTTTCCAATATTGGCATGGCCCCGTTGGTGATTATCGAGGTGTCGGTAGGCGAAAATGTGACGGAGGATGACATTATTTCTGCGGAAAGCAGGGATTTGAATGAAACAGATTTGGGATATTGCCTGGAGCCTTATGTAAAGCTGCAGCCTGCTTTTAAGGACTATTTGTGGGGCGGAAGGCGCTTAAAAGAGATATATGGCAAACGATGTGATTATGATACGATTGCGGAAAGCTGGGAATTATCTGCCCACGCTGAAGGGCAAAGTACGGTGGCCAGCGGATGGCATAAGGGGATGCTCTTTGGGGAATATTTGGAAAAGATAGGGAGGGAGAGCCTGGGATGGAAATGCCAGTCTTTAGTGAATTTTCCTATTTTGATAAAATTTATCGATGCGAAAGAACCCTTGTCGGTTCAGGTTCATCCGGATGATGAATACGCATTGGAGATGGAAAACGAATATGGCAAAAACGAGATGTGGTATGTCCTGGATGCGGAACCAGGTGCATTCATTTACTGCGGCTTTAAGAAGCATGTGTCAAAAGAAGAGGTGGAGGGGCGAATACGGGAAAATACGGTTACGGAAATCTTAAATAAAGTTCCTGTGGCGCCTGGAGATGTGTATTTTATTTCGGCAGGAACAGTACATGCCATCGGCAGTGGGATTTTAATCTGCGAAATACAGCAGAGCTCGGCTTGCACATATCGTATGTACGATTATGGGAGAAAGGACCGCTTTGGCAATTACAGGGAACTGCATGTGCAAAAAGCATTGGATGTTATGGATTGCCGCCCGTATGTTCCCCAGAAATTTGAAGCCGGGGTGGAAAAATGGGAACACTACGAATCCAGGCTTCTTTGCTGCTGCAAATATTTTATTTCAACCCATTATCATATCATAGGGGAAATGGAACTGGCTGCTACGGAGGAATCTTTTATCTCAATTGTATGCATTAAAGGGAATGGAAGGCTTGGGCTGAAGGATGGGGAGGCAGAAGAGATGAACTTTCAGGCTGGGGAGAGCATGTTTTTGCCGAAATCGGAGAAAATATACCGGATAGCCGGAGAGTGCGAAGTGATTGTGACGCGAGTGTAAAAAAAGTTGGCCAAAGGGCCAACTTTTTTATACTATAGGAAATTCCGCCACAGCGTTGTAAGTTACCAGGAATTGGCCGCTGGGCCAATTCTTTTTATTCAAAACCATCAAATTCGTCATCGTCATAAGAATAATCATTATCTTCCTCAGGTTCTGATACCATATAACCATCTTCTTCCTCGGACTCCGCTGCCGTATAGCTGTCTTCCTCTGTCTCCGCTGCCGTATATCCGTCTTCTTCGGATCTGCCGCGAAGGAGGAAAAAGGCAGTGGCGGCAATGGCAGCCAAAACGAGTAAAATAACAATGACAACTAATATAACGGAAGGGCTAAAGCCGGTAGAAGACTGTTCGGAGTTTTCTGAACCTGTTTCTTCGGATGCGCCTGCAGCGGCAATGTCTGTTTGGCCGTTGCCGGCGTTGGAAACAGAGATTACCGAGTTGTCGGACAAAACTGTTTCGCTGATAATGACAGCATAGTCCGAAGCATGGGAAAAAGTAAAACAGATATCGCCGTTTTGGGCAATTTCGGTTTCGGATACAAACTCCAATTGGGCAGTATCCGGATTGTAATAGTAAAGGTATGCCATACGCCCGGCATTTTCCGATGCGGTGTTAATGGACAGCACAGGAAGGAAATCAAAGTCTCCGTCATGGGCGAGGGAAATTTCGAGGACGATTCCCGTACTGCTAAGGGCTGCGGCCTGTTCTAAAAGTTCTTTTGGTATATTGCCCGTATTCAGGGATACGGCCATATCAATACCGTTTGCTTCATCTGCTACGATGTTATTTCCGTTAATGATCCAGCTGGCGCTATTTCCCATACTTAAGATGATGTCAACATCTTTGCCGCGAATCATGGATAATGTCTCTTCATACAAAACGGTAGTGTCATTCATTTCTATAGAAATAGTATTATGGCTGTCAGCAGCATTGTCTTGTGAGTCCGGACTGCTGTTATTGCCGGAGGAAGCTCCGGGCTGGCCGGCCGGGCGGTTATCCCCGGTTGTTTTGTTAGGGGCCTGGCCACTGCCGGGCCTGCTGTTCGCTCCGGATGAGGCGCTGCCTGTGGCAGTACCGTTCGTGCCGGAGGGGGCAGTTCCTGCTAAGCTGCCATTATTTGAAGAGGAGGCAGTACCTGGCGAAACACCGCCGTTTGCAGAGGAACTGCTGCCTGCTGAGCCGCCATTGTTTCCGGAAGAATGATTGCCTGTCAAACTGCCGCTGTTTCCGGAAGAACCGTTGGATGCATTGCTGGATTGGGGCTGTGTATAACCGCATCTGCGGCATTTGCCGTCGGACATATCATGGCCTAATGGAGCGATTTCTTCCGAATAGTTATCCCCGCAGGAGCAGGAATAGGTTTTCAGGCCTTTTTCCGTACAGGATGCCTGTTTTGTGATAACAGAAGAATAGCTGTGTTTATGGCTGGAAGGGAGTTTGGCAATGGCTTCCGTATAAGTGTCCTGGCATTTGGAGCAGAGGTAAGTACGTACCCCGGCCTCGGTTTCCGTGGCTTCCTTGGTTATCTGGGAAGAATAACTGTGGCCTGAGGCTGGGATAGTCTCCGTGTAGCTGTCGCCGCAAGGACAGGAATAAGTAAGGATGCCTGGCTGGGTACAGGACGCTGCCGAAGTCACCGCAGAGGTATAGCTATGCTGATGGGTGGAGGGCAGCTTGGCGATAGCCTCAGTGTAGGTGTCATTGCACTGGGAGCAGATATAGGTACGTACGCCCTCTTCCGTTTCCGTAGGTTCTTTTGTTACCGTAGATGCATAATGATGCCCAAGGGCGGGAATGTCCGAGCGTTCCACAGTGCCGCATAAATGGCAGGAACGTGTTTGTGTGCCTTGGGAGATGCATGTTGCAGGGGCAGAAATCACCCATTCCCCATAGCTGTGGGAGGTGCACCCGGTTGTTTTTGGTGTTACGATGACGGGAATGGAGATGCCTGTTACCGTCTCGTAGTTGGCCGCATCGGGATTGTAGGAGGCATTATAAGAAGCCGTTCCCTCCTGTAATACGGTAGAAGGGTTTTCCCAGATAAATCCCGCCGGCAGCCGCAGGGAAGCCAATGTATTGCCCGCAACGGTCTGAAGGCCCGCCGGAATCGTATATCCGGGAACTGCCTTTTGGATAACGGGAACAACATTTGCCTGTATCACATTATATTTTCCGGTATCCGACGGAGTGAAAGTGGCCGGATACCCCGAATTGCCCACTGTAGGAATAAGCGTAGGATTATCCCATGTCCAGCCCGCCGGAAGCGGAAGGTTAGCCAAAGTCTGGCTGGGGGAATATGGAACGGCCTGTAAAACCGGAATGGTATAAACGGGGTCGATTTTTAGTACGGTTACCGTACAGGAGGCCGTAGTGCCGCCGGATGCGGTACAGCTGATCATTGCAGTGCCGGCGGAAAGGGCGGTCACGGTTCCGTCCGCAGTAACGGAGGCTACTTTGGCATCGGAACTGCTGAAGGATACGGAGGACGCATCGGCAGCCTTCCCGTCAATGGAAGCGGTGAGGACGGCAGATGCATCGGCATTTAAGGAGAGCGATGTTTTGTTTAAAGTCACTTCTTTTAAAGCAGTAGGCTGCGCACAAGGTGCAGAAGGCATGTTGTTATATACCGGTATGGAAAATACAAACGGATTGTCCAGGGAGCCGGCTTCCCCATACCCTTTTTTTACGGAAACGGCTTCGGAGGATGGAGCAGCAATATTTTGCATATATTGATGCTGATATAAACCGGAAAGTGACCTTTTATTTACATTAAATTTTTGGAGATATAGGGTGCTCTGGCCTTTTTGGATATAATCTTTGGATATAATGTTGGAGCCGCCTTCCAAAGAAAGGTAGCGGGTCACCCAGCCATAATTTGCAGCTTTTTTAAGCCCGTTTTCTATGACCTCCGTATTGCCTTTGCCAGTAGCCCCGATGTTGAAGTAGTTGTACACGCCGGGGTAAGCGGGATATGTGCCGGAAATCAGAGGGGATGTTCCATCCCCTTGTTCCTGGCGCACGCGGGAAGCCAGATGAAAGGGGCTGACATTTAACTGTTGTGCTATTTTGCAAAAGGCCTGCGTATAGGTTTGGCCCTGGGCATCCTGGGGGATGGCGCCGGACATAAAAGTACCGTTTAGCAATGCCTGTACTGCGCTTTCTGTATGGTAGCTTGCATTATAGCTTAAGAACTCAAATTGAAATATGTGTTTTTCCGTTAAAAAATTGCGGGGGTCCATATAATAAGCCAGGATGCCGTCCGTAGGATAAGACCAGGCGTTATCATAAGGGGCTTTTTGCCATGCAGCGTTGGATTTGGATGAAATCAGGCTTCGGGCGGACTTGTTTTCTTCCTGAACGGCAGTCTGCCAGTCGATATCCGTATCCATACGGACAAAAATCCAGTTAGGATGCTGCGACTTTAAGTTCAACAGGCCAGTCTGATAGGAGGCAGGGAACTTCTGGATATCCTCAGGGATGCCAGAAGCGGCCGTGCGGGCCATAGGGCTGGAGATATTTTGTTCTTCCCACTGCAGCAGCCCTTCATCGGAGTACGCCAGATAAGCCCTTTCGATATAGCCCTCATAAGCACTGTTTCCAATATTCAGCCGTACCTGATACCAGATATTATATAAGGAATCTTCTTCCACACCGATAATCTGCACGGACTGGCTGGAGGATACAGTGGCGGATGTGGCAGCACTTTTGTCGGGAAGCTGCTTTACCTCGTAGGAGTCGCAAAGATATACCAGGGCATACACATTTTTATTTTTAAGCAAACGGCTCAGGCTTTCCTTTGCTTTGGCAGAGTCTGCCAGCCGGACGGTAGCCAGGGCTTGCTGTACAGTTACGGTTATGTAAGGAATGTCCGTAAAAGAATTGAGGGTGGGCGAAAGGGGATAAAGGCTTTCGTCCCAAACCGGGCTAAAATCATAGGAATCGAATTCCGTATTTTCATAGTCATCCACACATTCCCATGTGACAGGAATCAGGGTAGGGGAAGCGGCCCCGTCCAAAAAGACGGAGAGTTCCTTAGGAAATAGAGCCTGTATATCTGCCAGGGCAGGCTTGTCATCATAAGCTTGGGCAGCCGTCTGGGCCGGCAGAGGCTCTATGGAAGTGATGGCCGAAATAGAGCCGTCCGGGCCTGCCAAAGTGTCAGGAACCGGAGCTTCCTGCGGAACGGCATCGGGTAAGGCTGTATCCGAAGCGGCCTGGGTGAAAAGGCAATTTCCGCTTGCAGAGACAAAAAAGATGAATAAAGCCATGCAAAAAGAAAAAATTTGTTTTCTGTTTCGCCGGAATTGTCTGATTTTATGGTTTAAGAAGTTAATTTTCATTTGTTTCCTCATTTCTGCGCTGCTCCTGTATTTTATAATGAATGATTCTTTAAACGGTAGTTCCCTGCGGCCTGTAATGAAAACCGCAATTTAGCTAATCATATATGATAAACGGGTGTTATGTCAATGAGTGGATGACAGAAAAGGTTTGAAAAAAAGCTTCATTGATGGTAAAGTATTATAGTATATGACAGGAAACGGACATTGGGTACGGAAAAGAACAGAGGTTTTTGGCTATGAGCGAAAAAAGAATGAGGTTTCTGAACACGCATGTGGATAACCTGACGATGGCAGAAGCGGTGGAAGAAGCAAAGAAGCTGGTACAAAAGGGCGGGAAAAGTTATGTGGTGACGCCGAACGTAGATCATATTGTAAAAATAGAACATGACCATTTATTCCGTGAAATATATGAGGGGGCGGACTTAATCCTGACGGACGGGAAGCCGTTGATATGGATGTCCCGGCTGCTGGGAACTCCTATAAAAGAGAAAATATCGGGATCGGATTATTTTCCGGAAGTCTGCAGGATGGCAGCAAGGGAAGGTATGTCCATATTCCTTCTGGGTGCCGCAGAGGGAGTAGCCCAAAAGGCTGCTGTAAATCTGATGAAAAAGTATAAGCATTTGCGGATTGCAGGGGTTTATTCCCCCAGCTATACTTTTGAAAATGATGCCGAGGAGATTGCGGATATTATCCACAAAATTAACAAGGCAAAACCGGATATTCTTTGCATCGGCCTGGGTACCCCGAAACAGGAGAAATTTTATTATAAATATAAAGATTTGCTTCATGTTCCCTTGACACTCCATATCGGCGCTACCATAGACTTTGAGGCTGGGGTGGTAAAACGGGCGCCCAGATGGATAAGCTATGCAGGGATGGAGTGGCTCTACCGTCTGCTAAAGGAGCCGAGAAGACTGTACAGGCGGTATTTGCTGGATGATTTGGAGATTTTCCCTATTTTCTGGAAATACAGGAAGCGGACAGGTTTTGTCATGCCGGAATCCTGCAACATTTTAGGGGTGGATATTGCGGTAACGAATATGAAATCGGTGTGTTATTATCTGACGAAAAATCTGGAAAGAATCCGGGGGGAATATGTATGTGTATCCAATGTGCACACAACGGTGATGGCTTATAACGATGCTTCATACAGGGAAGTACAGAATAACGCGGTGATTGCTGTTCCCGATGGAAAGCCGCTTTCCCTCATCTGTAGGATTAGAGGATATAAAGCGGCACAGCGCGTGGCTGGACCGGATCTGATGCCGGAGATATTGCGCATGTCGGAAAAGGAAGGGTATAGCCACTTTTTCTACGGAAGCACGGAGGCAACTCTTGGTTTTCTGGAAAAAAATATCCGGAGGAGGTATCCTAAGCTAAAAATTGCCGGAGTATATTCCCCTCCGTTCCGGAAAATGACTAAAGAAGAGGACGAGCAGATTGTGAATATGATAAATGAGACAAAGCCGGACTTTGTCTGGGTTGGCCTGGGTGCCCCGAAACAGGAACGGTGGATGTATGAGCATCGGGGGAAAATCAATGCGGTAATGCTGGGAGTAGGGGCTGCATTCGACTTCCATGCGGGAACTTCGAAGAGAGCCCCAAAGTGGATGCAGGAATTTTACCTGGAGTGGCTCTACCGGCTCATCCAAGACCCCAAGCGGCTGCTGAAACGGTATATGTTTTCCAACGCCCAGTTTATCTGGCTGATTCTCACAGGGCATTAACAGGGCTTGGCGAAACCGGAATAAGACTGGAATAAAAATAAGGAGAGTGGCGGCTGTGAAGAAATTGTTTCATGAAGTTCTGCACTTTAGCATTATCGGGGTATTCAATACATTATTGGGGTTTGTCCTGATTATGGTTTTTTATAATATATGGCATTGGAACTATTGGGTATCCAGTGCAACTTCCTATGTGATTGGGAGTATTTTTTCTTATTTTGCCAATAAGAAACTCACATTCCATGTGGAGGGGGATAACTGGCGTTCCGCGTTGCGGTTTGCGGCCAATGTGGCAGTATGCTATCTGTTGGCCTATGGGATTGCCAAGCCTCTGGTCAGGAAGGTAATGACGCAGTTTTTTTGCGGGTTATTCCCAGAAAATAGGAGAACTCATCCATATGGAGGCCATTAAGGTGGAAGAAAATGTGGCGATTCTGGTGGGGATGGGATTATTTATTATTTTCAACTTTTTGGGGCAGAAATTTTTTGTGTTTGCAAAAGCAGGGAAAGAGAAGGAGTAATGGAAAAGGTAAAATATTTGATTTTAGGAGCGGGGGCCGCCGGTTTGTCTTTTGCTAATTATTTAAAACAGAATGGGGAGGACTCTTTCCTCGTCCTGGAAAAGGAAAAGGAAGCCGGGGGGCTTTGCCGGAGTACGGATGTGGATGGAACGCCGCTGGATATAGGGGGCGGCCATTTCCTGGATGTGCGCAGACCCCAGGTGAATCGGTTTTTATTCGGCTTTATGCCGGAGGAAGAATGGGATAGATACGAAAGGGATTCTAAAATATCCTTTGACGGCGGCTATATCGGGCATCCCTTTGAGGCCAATATCTGGCAGATGTCCGCCGGGAAGCAGAAGGAGTATCTGGATTCCATAGCAAAGGCGGGCTGCAACCGGGGAGAAAAAATGCCGGATGAATTTGTGGACTGGATTTACTGGAAGCTGGGGGAACGTATTGCAGAGGACTATATGCTTCCCTATAATGAAAAAATGTTTGGGGGCAATTTGAATATCTTAGGAACTTACTGGCTGGAAAAACTGCCCAATGTTTCTTATGAAGAAACAAAGAGAAGCTGCATGGAAAAGCGGGCTTATGGGAAGCAGCCAGGACATGCCCAGTTCTATTACCCGAAGAAATATGGGTTCGGTGAATTGTGGCGCCGTATGCAGGAAGCGGTGGAAGAAAGGTTTGTGCCGGACAGTGCTGTGGAAAAGCTGGACGCAGCCGCCCATAGGGTGTATTGTGAAAATGGCACGGTATATGAAGGGGAAAAGATAATTACTACGGTTCCGTGGACGGTGTGGGAAGAGATTTCCGGGATGCCGGAGGAGCTTTGGCAGGATGTGAAGGGGCTGAAACATAGTTCCACCCAGATCGAATATGTTCCCGAAAAAATAGATACCACGGCTCAATGGATTTATTATCCGCAGAGGGATATTTCTTATCACAGGATTTTGGTAAGGCATAATTTCTGCCCGGGAGCCAGGGGATACTGGACGGAGACCAATAAGGAAAGGGTAGAGCCGGATCAGGGAAGATTCCGTTATATGAATGAGTATGCTTATCCCTTGAATACAACGGATAAGCCCCGGATTATGACAAGGCTGCTGAACTGGGCGCAAAGCATGGAAATCTACGGCCTGGGGAGATGGGGCGAGCATGAGCACTATAACTCAGACTTGGTGGTGGAACTGGCTATAAAGCGGGCGAGCGGGCTGATGGGGATTTAAAAAATAAACAGCCGGTAGAGCTTATAAAGAGAAGTAAAAAACACAGGGGCATCGGGAAGGAGGGTTGCCTGGAATTTGTGAAGCGACCCGAGCCAGATGCCGGCGGCAATGAATAGATAAGGATGTTTGCGGAAAGCGCCTTCCAATGTGTGGAGGGCGGATAAAACCGGAACATCCTTTTTTGCGGCCAGGATGACAATCTGTAAGGCCTGCATGGTAAGGAAAGCGCCGAACCAGCGCCCCCAATCAATAGTGAGCACAAAGGCGGGAACAAAGCACAGGTGGCTGAGCAGAAGGAGGGTATAAATCCATTTTTCCTTTTTCGGCGCAGTCTTTAAAATATGAAGCCAGAGATAGATATATAGGACTGCTAAAGGGGAGAGGAGGAAAAGTGTGATTAGCCCATAGCGGATGCGCTCTCCCAGCAGATTCAGCACTAAATCGGAGGAGGATTGGGAAACGGTAGAAAAATATTCGTAATTGAGGGCCACTTCACTGATGGTCAGGTCGGTACGTGAAGAAAGCAGGGTGACCAGTTCCTCGCAGGAGGATATACGAATCTGGGAGAAAAACTGGAAGTACAGGAAAACAACACCAATCACCGCTATGCTGGCGAAGGTGGAGATTAAATGGGCTTTTGATGCCTTTTTTCCGGTTGCGGCTTTCAAGGATAATGTGAAAAGCAGCGGGAAAAAGAGGAATAAAAAGGCCTGGTGGATACTAAGGGCAGCCAGCCCGGCCAGGGTAATCAAAAGAAGCTGCGGCCAGAAAGCGGAAATGTGGAAACAGCAGATTACGGCGGCTAAGGTGACCAGCAAAAGGAAGGCGTCAAAACGCCCCATGTTTTCGGCGGTCCAAAGGTAGGAGGGGGAGCCCGGGCAAAGGAGGTAAAAGGCAATCAGGAGCGTGAGGCCTTTGCCGGCCTGGGTGTATTGGGGGAAGGGTGTTTTGGCAAAGGGGGTGCTTGCCTGCATCATTTCTGCCTGCCGGAGGGCAAAGCCCAGCACATAAGAGAGCATGAGCAGGAGAAGGATGAGGGAAAGGAATACAAAAGTATAGGCAGCCTCTGCGGGGAGAAAATCAGGGTAGAAGATGTGCAGGAGGGAGCCTATGAAAAGCCGGGAGTCGATGCCTAAGGAGTAGTCCATGGCGTACCATGCGCTGTTCCAGCCGTGGAGTTCATCGGGGAGCTGGGTGAGCAGGGTGAGGAACAGGAGTATGAAAATGAGGAGTTCTCGGCGGTAGGTGTATAAGAAGTTCTTTGTTTTTTTTATCATGATGGATACCTTTGCTTTCTGGACTTTCCAGTGAACGTGTCTTAGTGCTGATTTAAATTTATATTATCCTAAATTCAGTCATTATGCAATCGCCAATATCGAAGAGAGCAGCAAATGCAAAGTTCCGGGCTGAACTGTTATGGATTTTCAGCAACAGCTTTTTGTATATCTGGAAAAATAGGATAAGTTATGGTATGATGGACAAGTGTAATAATTTGGTGATTTTAAACAACGAAGAAAATCATGAAAGAAAAGGAAAATAGCGGGGGCTGTTTGGGCTTTATGGAAAAGGAATTTGACAAGATAATTATCGGTGCGGGGCTTTATGGCATGTATGCCGCGTTATACTGTGCGGAAAAGGGGGAGAAGGTTCTTGTACTGGAATACGATGAGGCGCCGTTTCAAAGGGCAACTTATATCAATCAGGCCAGGGTACATATGGGGTACCATTACCCGAGAAGCCTGTCGACGGCGGTGAAATCTGCAGGGTATTTTAAACGCTTTGTGGATGAATTTGGCTTCTGTATCCATTCTTCTTTTTGGCAGATTTATGCTACCTCCTCCCGCTTCTCATGGACAGATCAGGCGCAGTTCCGGTCATTCTGTAAGGCGGCGGGAATTCGGTGCGAAGAGGTTCCGGCGGCAAAGTATTTTAAAGAGGGGATGTGCGACGGCGCTTTTCTTACCGAAGAATATACTTATGATGCGGCGCTGCTAAGGGACTACTATGTGGAAAGGCTTTCCGGCAGAAGCAATGTGGAAATAAAATACCGGGCGCGCATTTGCAGAATTATCAGGAAAGAAAAAGAATATGAAGTGCAGCTTTCCGATGGCAGCAAATACCATACGGGTTATGTGCTGAATGCCTCCTATGCTTCCACAAACCAGATATTACAGCTGGTGGAAGGGAATGATTTTTTGCCCTTCGATATCAAATATGAACTTTGCGAGATTATTCTCTGCAAACCGGGGGAAAGTCTGAAAGGGGTTGGGATTACGGTGATGGACGGGCCGTTTTTCTCCATTATGCCTTTTGGGAAGACCGGGCTTCATTCCCTGACCTCCGTAACATTTACGCCCCATGTGACCAGTTATGACAAGCTGCCGTCATTTGCCTGTCAGAAAGGCGGGGGATGCGGCATGGGCCAGCTGGCCAATTGCAATGAATGCGGAAACAGGCCGCAAACTGCCTGGGAATATATGAATCATTTGGCGGGGAAATATATGAAGGATGAATTGGAGTACACTTATGTGGATTCCCTGTTTTCCATGAAGCCTATCCTGAAATCTTCAGAAGTGGATGATTCCAGGCCTACCAGAATCCGTGTGGATTCCAAAGAGCCGTATTTTGTCAGCGTATTGTCGGGTAAAATTAATACTGTGTATGATTTGGAGGAGTATTTATAATGGTGTCAGAGGACAAAAAAGAAAATAAGTTTATATCGGTGGTAGTATATCTCCATAACGACAGGGATCATATTGTGCCGTTTTTCGATACAGTGCTTCGGATGTTCAGGGAAAATTTTGAAAAGTATGAAGTAATCTGTGTTAACGATGCCTCACAGGACGATAGTGTGGAAGTGCTGAAGAATTACTTTGCCGACAACACCGAGGAAGATAGAGAGGCCTGGTGGAGCGGATGTATGATTAATGTGATTCATATGAGCTATTTCCAGGGATTGGAAGCCTCTATGAATGCCGGCCGGGATATGGCGATTGGGGATTTTGTCTATGAATTCGATGATATTAACCCTGACTATCCGCCCCGGCTGATACGGGAGGTATATGACAGGATGCTATCAGGGTATGATATTGTGTCGGCGGGCTGCCGGGGGAGAATCCGGCTGACATCAAGGTTATTTTATTTTTTTTATAACATGACCAGCAAATCGAAGAACGGGATAGGGCATGAAACTTTCCGTATTTTATCCAGGCGTGCGATTAACAGGGTGATGTCCATGGGGCAGTATATCCCCTACCGGAAAGCGGTTTATGCAAACTGCGGACTGAAAACGTATACGTTATCTTACGAAAGCCAGGGCGGAACGAAAAGGAACAAGAGTAAAACGGACAGAAGCGAGAGGACGAGCCTGGCCATGGATTCTTTTATCTATTTTACCAATGTGTTAGAGCGGATGTCTTTGGCGGTGAGCAGTATTTTCCTGGTATTCACGCTGGGGGTTATCGTCTATATTGTAGGATCTGTTTTTAGCGAAAGCCAGCCGGTAGAGGGGTGGGTATCCACCATGGGTTTCCTCTCCCTCGGATTTTTTGGTGTCTTTAGTTTGCTGACGTTTATCATGAAATACCTTTCGGTCATGCTGAGCCTGATTTTTAAACATCAGAGATATCTGATAGAGGGCGTGGAGAAAATCTCCGAGAGATAGAAAAAAATATTTTGAGACAATTGCGAAACTGGAATAAAGGGTTAGAGAGATGGATATTACGATTTTGTTTCCTGTATTGGATGAGAGACTGCGGCTGCGCAAGGGGATTGAGACAACGGTAAAGTATTTGCGAAAGAACAGTACGATACCGTATCATTTGATGATATTGGATAATGGATCTACGGATGAGACGCCGGAAATTGCGGCTCGGCTTTGTGAGGAGTATGAGGAAGTGGAATATGTCCGTGTGAACCAGAAGGGGGTCGGGGTGGCTTTCCGGAAGGGGATAGAGCTGAACCGGAGTGAGATCGTGGGATATATGGATATCGATTTGTCCACGAATATCAAGCATCTGGGGGAGGCGATTCATATTTTTGCCAGCTGCCCTGAAATAGAATATATTAACGGAACCCGTTTTAGTAAGAAATCGGATACCAAGGGGAGAAAGTGGTATCGGAAGATTACCTCCCAGGGGCTGCTCATCCTTTTGAAAGCGGCATTTGGCATGCGGTGTACGGATGCGGTCTGCGGTTTTACTTTTTTGAGAAAAGATGTGGCAAAACGGCTGGTGGAGGCATCGGGGAATGACAACGGCTGGTTTTATACCATTGAGTTTTTGCTCCGGGCGGAGAGGATGGGTATAAGGATTATGGATATGCCGGTGGAATGGCAGGAAGATTATAATACTACGGTAAAGGTATGGAAAACGGTGAAGAATTATTTGATTCAGATTTACAGGCTGAAAAAGGAATTTCGCAAGGAAAAGAAACTTTAGATGGAAAAAGGATTATTACAAGGAAAAGGAATAAGACGGTAAAATGCTGAAATAGCGGGGAAGGAAGACAGCGGCAAAGCGGCCGGAGGGAAAGGATATGCTGAAAAGAATTGATTTGGGAAGAAACTACAGGAATCACAAAGAGGAATATTTAAAGGCAATAGAGGCTGTATGCGAGGAAACGGCTTTTTCGGGAGGGAGGTTCGCCGATAAATTCGATGAGGAATTTGCTGCCTATTTGGGGGTCAGAGCGGCTGCTGGCGTGGATAATGGCACTTCGGCCCTGCAGTTGGCAATGCTGGCTTTGGGAGTAGGGGAAGGGGATGAAGTAATCGTTCCTGCCAATACATATATCGCCAGCGCCTGGGGCCCCACCTATACAGGGGCAACTCCGGTTTTTGTGGACTGTACGAAGGATACATGGGAAATAGATCCGGACAGGATAGAAGAAAAAATAACGGAGAAGACGAAAGCGATTATCGGGGTTCATCTTTATGGGCAGCCTTTCGAATTTGGGAAGGTAAAGGAAATTGCCGAACGGCACGGCCTCTTTATCGTGGAAGACTGCGCCCAGTCCCATGGGGCGAAATATGAAGGAAGGATGACGGGAACCTTAGGGGATCTGGGCTGCTTTAGCTTTTATCCGGGAAAGAACCTTTATGCTTTCGGAGAAGGGGGCAGCGTGGTGAGCGATAAGGAAGAATACATCGATGCGATTAATACGTGGAAAAACCAGGGGTGTAAAGTGACCTATTATCACGATGTGGTAGGATATAATATGCGGATGGAAGGGATTCAGGGGGCGGTACTGAGCGTCAGCTTAAAGTATCTGGATGAGTGGACGCGCCGCCGGAAGGAAATCGGGGAGCGTTATATCAGGGAAATAAAAAACCCCCGGATTACTATGCAGGCTCATCCTGCCAATACGGAGCCGGTTTATCACTTATTTGTGATTATGGTGCCGGAGGCAGAGCAGTTTGTGGAATACATGGCGGGGAAGGGAATAGAATGCCACCGCCATTACCCGGTTCCCTGCCATTTGCAGAAAGCGTATGCCCATCTTGGTTATCGGGAAGGAGATTGCCCGAACGCGGAATATCTGGCGGCACATTGTGTGACTTTGCCCCTGTTCCCGGAAATGGAGGAAGAGGAAGTGGAAATGGTAATTGAGGCATGCAATAAGTATGAGGGATAGCTGGTTAGAGAGCCTTTTCGGATATCCGGGCTTCTACCATCGATTGGGTTCATTATGGAGCAGAAAGTCTTGCATTTCCGGTATTTCCAGTTCAAGAACATTCATAAAATAGGCAGCCCCCTCCGCATTCAGATGATCCGCATCGGCGAAAAGTTCCAGCCTGTTGGAGAATCTTTCATCATCGGAGAAATCATAGTAAGGAACACAGGCCTTACTGGCGATAGCATTTACCTCGGCATAGAATTCTTCTTTGAATTCCGGGGAAAACAATTCGGAATATAAGCTGGTATAAGGGGTGGTAATGAGAACGGCAGTGATGCCGTTTTCTTTGCAAAAGGCAAGGATATCATATAGATTGTCAATCCTTTCCTGGAGAAAATACTCTTCTTTGTCATCCATATGGCGGTGATAACGATTCTGGGCCTTTTCCTTAAACTCCACCTCCTTGGCGGCCAGTTCTTCCGGTGAAAGGGCGGCCGGTGCCTCGGCGGCGAATACTTTCAAAGCCGGGGAAGGGAAGGGCAGAATCTTTGTGATATCCTCCCCGGCGGAAAGTATGGGGAGATAATGAGTCACAATATCAATATACGGGTCATAGTTTGGAATATATCTGGGCGATAAAAAAGTATAATATTTGGCGGTTAAAAACTGTTCTTCCTGTTCATTGGTCACTTCGTTATTAAATGAAAAATAGGAAACCGGGATGAACATCAGGCAATTATCCGCAAATTGCTTTTTGTACATGGAAAGGAGGGCATAATCATAATTATATGTCTGGCTGGACATGGCAAAATTAAAACACTGGTAACCTCTGGCATAGGCCAGCTGATCATATTTGAAGGCATTTTCCCCGTGGGAACTGCCCAAATTGCAAATCTGGATGTCAGGATATTCTTTCATATGAAAGAATTTATCGGCATCGCTGTAAGGGTTGTCACGAACCTGCTCATAACGCTGATTTAGAATAAAGAGAAAAAACAACGTGCCAAAGCATACGATAAAACATTTTGCGGCAAATAAAATAATCTTTTTCATAGTCTCCCCATTTCTTCACTTCTTTTTGGTCATTAAAACTGATTCGGGTGTCAAAAGCCCTGGCTGCGGAGTGCGCTTGGCAATTTGCACAAAAAAGTTGTGCGCCTTCCATTGTGCGGAGCATTCCGCTGAGCCTCTGAAAACGTAAATCGTGTTCAGCAGAGGCTTCCACGATTTATGAGTCTCACCTCCATCGCACAAAAGTCAGTTGCACGAACATTTTTTGTGCAATATGCCAAGCGCACTCCGCAGCCAGGGCTTTTGACACCCGAATCCT
>BLLT01000034.1 GCA_011958945.1 Lachnospiraceae bacterium
CTTTCGATATCTTTGAAAGGGGGCTGTACCGGTACACTTTTGCGACCTTCTGCAAGGAATGCCCGGACTTAAAGCTGGAGGATGGTGCCACGAGGGTGTTTATCAATACGAAGGGCAAAAACAAATGGGTTTTTAGCCAGGAGTTTTTGGACTTTATGGAGTATTTAACTAATACAACGGACGAAGTGGCGGAAAAAACAGAAAGCTGCCGGATAAAACGGATCCATGAGCAGGTGAAGAGAATCAGGCTGTCGGAGAAGATGGGGGTGAAGTATATGCAGTTATGGGAAGAAAAGGCATATATACGGGAAGAAGGCTATGAGGAAGGGTATGACGAGGGCTATGAAGAAGGTATAGGGCAGGGGATAACGCAGGGCATAGAACGAGGCATAGTGCAGGGGATAAAACAAGGCATAGAACAAGGTGTAGCGCGGGGGCAGTCAGAAGGAGATGAAAAACGGCTCATTAAGATTGTATGTAAAAAGCTGGGCAAAGGGAAAACACTGCAGGAGATTGCCGATGCTGTGGAGGAAGGCCTGGGTTTGATAGAGAAAATCTGTCTAGCGGCGCAAGAAGAAGCCCCGGAATATAACTGCGATAAAATTTACGCAAGGCTTCATGAATGGGAATAGTTCGTGAAATTTGATTTTCCGGCAATGCAAAAAGCAGCAGGATGTATGCATGGAACATAAGTCCTCTCACATGGAGGTTGACATGGGGCAAAATGTTGGATTTAATAGCCAGGGAACTGGAATAGTACATCAGAATATAAAATATTTTGTCAAAAAGGGACATTAGTCCTGTACTGTTGAAGGGACATATGTCATAATTACTCTATGTAACGAATAATTTTACAGGAGGATTTTTTTATGAAAAGAAGAATAATTGCATTGACCCTTGCGGCTGTGATGGCTTTTTCATTGGCAGCATGTGGTTCAGGAAGCGGAAATGATGCCGCGGGCACTACGGAAAGTGCCGGCGAAACTGGCAGCGAGAGCGAAAGCGCCCCCGAGGAGACTGCGGAAGAAGGCAATGAGGCAGCAGAGACAACAGAAGCAGCGGATACGGCCGCTACGGATATGAATATCGCTATGATTACTGACTCCGGCGATATTACGGACCAGAGCTTTAACCAGACGACTTATGAAGCCTGCAAATCCTGGGCAGAACAAAATGGTGCACAGTTTACATACTATAAGCCTGACAGCGATTCCGATGAGGCGAGAAATGCCAGCGTTGACCAGGCAGTAGCGGGCGGAGCAAATGTAATTGTAATGCCGGGATATATGTTTGCGGCTGCTATCGTTTCACAGTCTGAGCTGTATCCGGATGTTAAATTCGTGGCTCTGGATGTAGGTGCCGGCGATATCTGCGAAAAGGGAGTAGGCGAAGGATATGATTACAACCCGGCAAATTACGATGTTACGGAATATTATAATACGGACAACGTTTACTGCTGTACTTATCAGGAAGAGATTTCCGGCTATATGGCAGGATATGCAGCAGTAAAACTGGGGTACAAGCATCTGGGATTCCTGGGTGGTATGTCCGTACCGGCAGTTACCCGTTTCGGATATGGTTATGTGCAGGGTATTGATGCAGCGGCTAAGGAACTGGGAATTGAAGGCGAAGTGGAAGTAGAGTATGTATGCGGCGGACAGTTCTATGGCGATGCTGATATTACTGCAGCTATGGATACATGGTATGGTACAAAAGGCGTAGAAGTAGTGTTCGCCTGTGGCGGCGGTATTTTCACATCAGCAGTTGAGGCAGCTGTTAAGGTTGACGGCAAGGTAATCGGTGTGGATTCCGACCAGGCGCCTGTCATCGACCAGAGCGGGGAAGGCCTGACGGTAACATCAGCTATGAAAGGCCTGGCAGCAACCGTGAATACTGTTCTTACAGATATTAAAGACGGAAAATGGGGCGAATATGCTGGCAAGATTGATAATCTTGGAATGGTTTCCGAAAATCCGGAAGAAAATTTTGTTCAGCTTCCTATCGGAAGCACCCAGTGGGGCGATGGCTTTACAGAAGATGATTACCGCGCATTGGTAAAATCTCTGTATAGCGGTGAAGTAAAAGTTTCCAACGATATTACGGCTATGCCGTCCACATCGGTGAAGGTAACCGATTATGGCAGTGTAAAATAAGTAAGGATTGGAAAGTCGAGGGAGCGGGTGATTCCTGCTCCCTTTTATTCTTATTAGGGAATTATACCACAGCGTCATGTAGCCGGATTTAGGGAGTTTGAAAGAAAGAGAGAGGAGGTATGTAAAGGATGGCGGAGTATGCGATAGAGATGCTAAATATCACAAAAAAGTTTCCCGGTATCGTAGCGAACGATAATATCACTTTACAGCTGAGAAAAGGGGAAATCCATGCCTTGCTTGGGGAAAATGGTGCGGGGAAATCCACGCTGATGAGCGTATTGTTTGGTCTATATCAGCCGGAGGAAGGAGAAATCCGCAAGGATGGGAAAAAAGTCCAGATTAATGATCCTAACGATGCCAATGAATTGGGAATCGGGATGGTGCATCAGCATTTTAAGCTGGTAGAATGCTTTAGTGTCCTTGACAACATTATTTTGGGGGTGGAGACAACAAAAGGGGGCTTTCTTCAGAAGGAGGAGGCGAAGAAGAAGGTCATAGAATTATCGGAAAAATATGGCCTTTTTGTGGATCCGGATGCTTTGATAGAGGATATTACGGTGGGGATGCAGCAGAGGACGGAGATTTTGAAGATGCTGTACCGGGATAATGAAATACTGATTTTCGATGAACCGACGGCCGTATTGACGCCCCAGGAGATACAAGAACTGATGTCGATTATGAAGAATCTGGCGGCGGAAGGGAAGAGCATTTTATTTATTACCCATAAGCTGGCGGAAATTATGCAGGTGGCGGACAGGTGCAGCGTGCTGCGCAAGGGAAAATATATCGGTACGGTGGATATTAAGGATGCAACGCCTGAGAAGCTTTCCGCGATGATGGTAGGGCGGGATGTGAATTTCGTCGTAGAGAAGAAGCCTGCGAAGCCGGGGGAAGTGGTGCTGGATATCAAGGGGATGACGGTTGCATCCAAAAGCCATAAGAATAATGCGGTAAACGATGTGTCGTTACAGGTACATAGAGGGGAAATTGTATGTATTGCGGGCATTGACGGCAACGGACAGACAGAATTTGTATATGGCCTGTCGGGGCTGGAACCGTTAAAAGGCGGAACGATTACCATGAATGGCAAAGACATTACCCATATGTCGATAAGGGAACGGCTTACTTCAGGAATGAGCCATATCCCGGAGGACAGGCATAAGCATGGGCTTGTTCTGGATTATTCGCTGGAAGATAATATTGTCCTGCAAAGATATTTTGAGCCGGAATTTACTAATAGTTTAGGTTTTCTGAAGCGGAAGGAAATCAGGGGATATGCTAACGGCTTAATCGAGCAGTATGATATCCGTTCGGGCCAGGGGGCGGTGACCAAAGCGCGTTCCATGTCGGGCGGCAATCAGCAGAAGGCTATTGTAGCGCGGG
Source organism: Lachnospiraceae bacterium (assembly GCA_011958945.1). Lineage (GTDB taxonomy): Bacteria > Bacillota > Clostridia > Lachnospirales > Lachnospiraceae > Kineothrix. The sequence goes on from BLLT01000034.1 coordinate 3,537, forward strand.
AAATCGATAAAAACCCGGAACTTTTAATTGCTGTCCAGCCCACCCGCGGCCTGGATGTGGGGGCGATTGAATATATTCATAAGCAGCTCGTAGCACAAAGGGATGCGGGAAAAGGCGTTTTGCTCATTAGCCTGGAACTGGATGAAGTTATGAATGTATCCGACCGGATTCTCGTCATGTATGAAGGCGAGATTGTAGGTGAATTTGACCCGAAGAAGGTTACCGTTGAAGAACTGGGGCTTTATATGGCCGGTTCAAAGAGAAAGGGGGCAGGGGCAAATGAATAAAAACTCCGGAAAGAAAGAGAGCCTTTGGCGTAACAACGGTTTTCAGACGATTGCAGCGTCTTTATTGTGTATTATTATAGGGCTTTTGGTGGGGTATATCGTATTGCTCATTATCAATCCGGGCGGTGCGGGCAAAGCGATTCTGGCTATTATAAAGAATTTCCTTTACTATCCCAGCGCAGCTGCGGCGATGAAATATTTTGGAACTACGCTGGTAAAGGCATCGGCGCTTCTGATGTGTTCCTTGTCGGTACTTTTTGCCTATAAGGTGGGGCTGTTCAATATCGGTGCCGCGGGGCAGTATGTGGCGGGGGCGGGAGCATGCCTCTATTTCGGACTGTATCATGGCATGCCCTGGTATGTCTGCCTGCTTGCGGCTGTAGCGATGGCGGCGGTGGCCGGGGGGATTTCCGGTGCGCTGAAAGCATACTTTAATGTAAATGAAGTAATTTCCTGTATCATGTTAAACTGGATTGGGCTTTACTGCGTGAATATGCTGCTTTCCCTCGTAAAGGAGCAGTCCACGCCTTACACCAAATCCTTGTCCAGCACGAATAAAAGTGCGTTGCTGCCTAATCTGGGGATGGAACAGCTTTTTTCCAAAAATGAATTTGTGACGATTGGCGTGCCCCTGGCAGTGGTTATGGCTATTATTGTATGGGTGGTTTTGGAAAAGACGAAATTTGGCTACGAACTGAAAGCTACAGGAATGAATAAGCAGGCGGCAAAATATTGCGGTATGAAGGAAAAGAGAAATATTATCCTGACAATGATGATTGCCGGCGGGCTGGCAGGATTTGGAGCGGGTATTTTTTACCTCACAGGGATTGAGCAATGGATGGTGCAGCAGACTTCCGTTCCCGCAATGGGGTTTAATGGGATTGCCGCGGCATTTTTAGGAGGGTTAAATCCTATCGGAACGATTTTTTCTTCTTATTTTATTCAACATATTACCAGCGGCGGCACTTATGTGGATAAGACAATGTACTGCACGCAGATTTCGGATTTGATTTCCGCATTTATCATTTACTTGTGCGGCTTTGTGCTTTTCTTCAAAATCTGGCTGAACAGGATTTTGGATAAAAGAGAGGAAAAGAGGGCCGCGGGCGGACAGGAAGCGGTAAAGGAACAAGAAGCGGCAAAAGGGCAGAAAGGGGGTAGGGCATAATGTTATTATTAATCCAGTATACATTAATATTTGCTTCCGTTCTGGTGCTGGTGGCGCTTGGGGGATGCTTTTCGGAACATAGCGGCGTGATTAACATCGGCTTAGAGGGAATCATGGTAATGGGCGCTTTGGGCGGTGCGTTAATGATGAAATACCTTCCGGCCGGAATGGCGGCCCCGGTTATTATCTTGGCGGTGATTCTGGCCAGCGTAGCGGTGGGAATGATCTTTTCCTTGCTGCTGGGGGTGGCTGCGATACAGTTTAAGGCAGACCAGACGCTGGTAGGAACAGCATTGAACCTTTTAGGGCCGGCAGCTGCAGTGGTGCTTGTCAGGGCGATTAATACGGCGGAAAGCGTGGACAATGTGTCCTCCACAGTGGCTTACGGGCAGGTGAAGAAGTCCTTTATTGTGAATATGGGCAGGTTTGAATTTAACTGGTTCATGCTGATTGCTCTGTTATTGCTGGTGGCGTCTTATATCGTGCTCTATAAGACGAAATTCGGTTTACGGCTCTGCGCGTGCGGGGAACATCCCCAGGCGGCGGACTCCGTTGGTATCAATGTATATAAAATGAGGTATGCAGGCGTGCTGATTTCCGGCGGCCTTGGCGGCTTGGGAGGCCTGGTATATATTACGGCAGGCGTGAGCGAATGGAAATTCGAAAACGGGGTGGCAGGATTCGGTTTCCTGGCATTGGCGGTTATGATTTTCGGACAATGGAAACCCGTGAATATCGGGCTGGCGGCCCTCTTGTTCGGTTTGTTCAGGGCGCTTTCCAATGTATATACAGGGTTTGATGCTTTGGTAGCGTTAAAATTGCCCAGTACGGTTTATAATATGCTGCCTTATATTATTTCTTTGGTGGTGCTGGTGTTTGTTTCTAAGAAATCCAGGGCGCCGAAGGCGGAAGGGATACCTTATGATAAAGGGCAGAGATAATAGTCAAGCCCAGTAAAGCAAAAACACTTGGTTCAATGTGGTTTAGTTAACGATGGCGGACGCCGTGAGGGAAATAAAATGCTCCGCCGCCACGCTCCCGCTCCAAAAAAAGCGTAGCGGGCACTAGGTTCGCGAGTTGCTTTGCAACTCATGACCCCAACATCATGACATTGGATAGAGGTTCTCTTGTTTTTATGGTCTTGACTTCGTGGTATAAAAGGACATTACACAGAATATATTGCCAGAATATCCGGCCAAGGGTGTTGGTTTTGCAATCGGTTATTAGGGTGAGAGTAGGTGGAAGAGGGTAACAGTTTAGGTGAAAGGCAGAAGTGTTACAAGGTATAGGATAAGATAGATGGCGGGGGATTGAGAAGTATAGGTTGGATGGGAAAGGAGCAGAGGTATGAAGAATTATTCTGAGGATGCCAGCAGGCAGTATCATATACAGGTGGCAAAAGGGGAGGTTGGGCGTTATGTGATAATGCCGGGCGACCCGAAACGGTGTGCGAAAATTGCCCAGTATTTTGATAATCCTGTGCTGATTGCGGATAATAGGGAATATGTGACGTATACGGGAACGCTGGATGGAGTGAAGGTGAGTGTGACCTCTACGGGGATTGGCGGGCCTTCGGCTTCGATTGCGATGGAAGAATTGTATCGGTGTGGGGCGGATACTTTTATCCGTATCGGAACGTGCGGCGGTATGCAGACAGAAGTGAAAAGCGGAGACGTGGTGGTGGCTACAGGGGCTATCCGAATGGAGGGAACCAGTAAGGAATATGCGCCTATCGAGTTTCCGGCAGTAGCGGATTTGGAAGTTACGAATGCCCTGGCGGCGGCGGCGAAGAAGAAGGAATATCCTTTTCATGTGGGAGTGGTGCAGTGTAAGGATGCTTTTTACGGTCAGCATGAGCCGGAGACCAAACCGGTCAGTTATGAATTGATGAATAAGTGGGAGGCATGGAAGCGGTTAGGGTGCCTGGCTTCGGAGATGGAATCAGCAGCCCTGTTTATCGTGGCCAGCTATCTTCATGTGAGGACGGGTTCCTGTTTCCTCGTAGTAGCCAATCAGGAAAGGGAAAAACTGGGGCTGGAAAATCCGGTGGTACACGATACGGATATGGCAATCCAGGTAGCGGTGGAAGCTATCCGCAGCCTGATTGCTGCTGACAGCGTGTCTGAAGAACTGGAATAAAAACAGCAGATATCCGGACAATACCCGGAAATGAAAGAGGATAAGGTGTTGGCAGGGTATTTGCCAAACTGGAATAAAGTTGAAATAGGAGAGTATGGATATGGATGTAAAAGAAATTTTGAGCCATGTGGATCACACGCTGCTGCTACAGACGGCCACATGGGAGGAAATCAAACAGATTTGTGATGATGCAGTGGAATATCAGACGGCTTCCATTTGTATTCCGCCCAGCTATGTAAAGCAGGCATATGAATATTTGCAGGGGAAGGTGGATGTGTGCACGGTTATTGGTTTCCCTAACGGGTATATGACAACAAAGGCGAAGGAATTCGAAACAAAGGATGCGATTGCGGATGGGGCATCGGAAATCGACATGGTGATTAATATCGGCTGGCTGAAGGATAAGAAATATGATTGTATTGAGGAAGAAATCCGTATCTTGAAAACAGCCTGCGGGGATAAAATCCTGAAAGTAATTATCGAGACCTGCCTTTTGACAGACGAAGAGAAGATTAAAATGTGTGAAATCGTGACGAGGGCAGGGGCGGATTATATCAAAACTTCCACAGGATTTGCTAATGGAGGCGCTACCTTTGACGACATAAGCCTGTTTGCCCGGCATGTAGGGCCGGAAGTGAAAATAAAGGCAGCGGGAGGGATTTCTTCTATGGAAGATGCGGAAAAATTCCTTTCTTTGGGTGCAGACCGCCTGGGAACGAGCCGGATTGTGAAATTGGTAAAAGAAAAATAGAAATGAGGGAATTATGGAACAAAAACTGATAGAGGAAATGATTGATTTGGCGATAGCGCAGCTGAAATATTCTTATACTCCTTATTCCGGTTTTAAAGTCGGCGCAGCGCTTTTGACGGCAGATGGGAAATTCTATACCGGATGCAATATTGAAAATGCCGCTTATTCCCCCACCAACTGTGCGGAGCGGACTGCATTCTTCAAGGCGGTCAGTGAAGGGGAGAGGGCATTTAGGGCCATATGTATCGTAGGCGGCAAAGACGGTGTGTTGACGGAATATGCAGCCCCTTGCGGGGTGTGCAGGCAGGTGATGATGGAATTCTGTAACCCGGATACCTTCCAGATTATTTTGGCAACGGGCAAAGAACAGTATGAGATATTCACATTAAGGGAGCTTTTGCCGCTGGGATTTGGGCCGGATAATTTGGCAGAGAAATAATGGCACAAGGGAGATTCCGAGAGGCTACGAAATAGAAAAGGAGGGCGAAAATGAACGAGTATAAGAGAATATTTGTAATTGTCCTTGATTCTCTAGGCATTGGCGCTATGCCTGATTCTCCGGCATTTGGAGATGCAGGGGTGGACACTTTGGGGCATATTCTGGAAAAAATGGGAACGCTGGAGATTCCTAATTTAAGGAAGCTGGGGCTGCTGAACCTTCATATGGCGGGCAAGATGAGCGGTGTGGAGAAACCAATGGGGCGGTATATGCGCTTGGGGGAAGCCAGCAATGGAAAAGACACCATGACCGGGCATTGGGAGATGATGGGGATTAAAACAGAGAAGCCTTTCCAGACCTTTACCGATACAGGATTTCCTTTGGAACTCATTGAGGAACTGGAAAAGCGCTGCGGGAAGAAAGTAATAGGCAATAAGAGCGCCAGCGGCACGAAGATTATCGAAGAACTGGGGGAAGAAGAAATCAATACCGGAGCGATGATAGTTTATACTTCTGCGGATTCTGTACTTCAGATTTGCGGAAATGAAGAAACTTTTGATTTGGATAATCTGTATCGCTGCTGTGAAATCGCAAGGGAAATCACCATGAAGGACGAATGGAGAGTCGGGCGTGTTATCGCAAGACCTTATGTGGGAAAAAAGAAAGGGGAATTCAAAAGGACCAGCAACCGCCACGATTATGCGCTGAAACCCACCGGGCCGACAGTGCTGAATACCTTGAAGGATGCCGGGCTGGATGTAATCGGTGTGGGAAAAATCAATGATATTTTCTGCGGGGAGGGAATTACTCAAACGTATCATTCCGACAGTTCCGTTCACGGCATGGAGCAGACCATTGAAATATGCAAAAAAGACTTTCATGGGCTTTGCTTTGTGAACCTTGTGGATTTCGATGCGCTGTGGGGGCATCGGAGGAATGTGAAGGGCTACGGGGAAGAAATTGAAAAATTCGATAAAAATCTGGGGGTTCTGCTGGAAGAACTGGGGCAGGACGACCTTTTAATACTGACGGCCGACCATGGGAATGACCCTACCTACAGCGGTACGGACCATACCCGGGAATATGTGCCGTTTATCGCATATGCGAAAAGGATGAAAGATGGAGGACCCCTGGAAAACGAAGATACCTTTGCGGTCATCGGTGCGTCCATTGTTGAAAATTTTGGCGTATCCATGCCGGAGGGGTGCATCGGCACCTCGGTCTTGCATAAACTGACAAACGCAGCGCAGAAATGAGGTAAAGAGTGAAGCATAGTGTTTTGTATGAGGAATTGCCGTTTCTCAAAGATGTGGACAGGGAAAGGCAGGAGCAGTTCGAAGAGCATTTTAAAAGCGCACCGCTTTGGCTTATGGATGCATTTCAGGCGGAGGAACTAAAGAAAGGAACGATTTTCATCAGCGAGGGTGAGCCTGCGGATACGGTATTCTTTGTAGTGAAAGGTACGGTGGAAGCGATAGATTACCGTATTGATGGAGTTCCATACGATTATATGAAGTTCGACAAGGTTTATGCCCTTGGCGGTATGGAATTTATGATGGACATTGATTCCTATATGACAACACTTCGGGCGGTAACGGACTGCAAAGTGATAAAAATTTCCAGGGTAAAGTTTGAAAAGTGGATGTTCACGGATATCAGAGCCATGAAGCTGGAAGCGAAAAGAATGGGGGAATATCTTTTGGAAGAAGGGCGCAACAGCAGGCTGTTCCTTTTTATGCAGGGCTCGGTCAGACTGGCGATGCTTTTCACCGAACGGTATGAAAGAAGTAATGAAAAAGGTGTTTTAGAGATAAAAGGGAACAGGCAGAGCCTGGCAGATGAGACAGGCCTTTGTCTAAAAAGTATTAGCAGAGCCGTAAAAAAGTTCTCAGAGGAAGGGATGATAACCAAGGCCGGAAATCGGATTCTTATTGATAAAGGGCAATATGAGGAAATGAAAAAGATGGTTTTGGCAAAAATTGATGGAAATTAGCTAGTGTAAAAGGGACTGCGATAGCATATCAGGGCTATGTGGCAGTTCCTTTTTTGATATTCGCAAAAATCAGCGCTGTTTTCACCTTACCATATATTCCATCAATGTCGATTTTCTGGTAAAATGTAGAGAGGCAAGTCATAGGAATGGAAGGAGCGAATAAGATGGGCTATCAATATCTGGATATGGAAAACTATAAAAGGAAAAATCATTTCGAATATTTTAACAGTTTGGCCTACCCCTATGTGGGAATGACGGTAAATGTGGATATTACCGCTTTTTTGGAAATGGCGAAAGCAAAGGAACTGCCGTTTTTCCTCACCTTTTGTTACTGTGTTTCGAAAGCGGCAAACGGCATACCGGAACTCAGGCAGCGGATTGTAGAAGGGAAAATTGTAGAATATGTCAGCTGCAGGACTTCCCATACAGTGGCGCTGGAGGATGGAACCTACTGTTATTGCAACCTGAACGGAAACATGCCTTTGGAAGATTATATCCCCTATGCAATTAGGGAACAGGAAGCGGCAAAGCAGAGGAAAACTATCGAAGAAGAAAAGGGTGAAACCTATGATATGTTTTTCATATCCACTTTGCCCTGGGTTTCCTATACCTCCCTCATCCAACCGGTGCCCATACCTGCGGACAGCAACCCCAGAATTACATGGGGGAAATATTTTGAACAGAGCGGCAGGGTATTGTTGCCTGTATCTATCCTGGCACATCATGCTTTGGTGGACGGGAAGCATATCGCTGATTTTTATCGGCTGCTGGATGGCTGTATTGTGTCAGTTCTGTAGTAACAGTTCGGTCCATGCCGGTGTAGCGGGCAGCGTGTCTGATGAGCGTGCGGCATAGATTCCGGCAAGATATGTTATGAGGATGTAATAGTGAAAATGAACGGCGTTATCGCATTAATAAAGTGTCACTAAGAGTAAAGTCCGGAACTGGCTGAGGGCGTTTCAAAATCGGCCAATTACCGGGCTTTTTTATATAGGAAACATATCTATAGAGTTTGTCTGTCAAAGATTCTGATTTTATATATGGTCATTTCTGATATTTAATGCCCCGAAAAGAATAAAAAACTATAATAAATTCATAAAACAACATATCATAAGGATATGGAAAAATGGAAAAAGTACTGGAAGGGCAAGTGTCAGACTGGAATAGGAGGATAGGATGAAAAGAAGATTTATTGCAGCAATAATGGCAGCAGTGCTCACCGGCAGCCTTATGGCATGCGGGAGCGGTGCAGCGAGTGGGAAGACAGAGCCTGCAGCGGAAAATGCGGGTGCAGGGAATGAGGAAGAAAGTCAGCCGGAGGAAACGGCGGGGGAAGATGCAGCGGAGGGCGTGACGGATATGGCAAATGCGGAAGAAGCAGCAGACGGAGGAGGTTCTTTCGAAGGTGTGACCTTGCAGGTGGCACATAATCTTATGGATTCCAATGCGGATTCTTTTGAAGAGCAATTCCGTATTTTCGAGGAAAAGACAGGGTGTAAGGTGGAAGTGGAGCGCTTATCCAGCGATGCGGATGAAATGGAAAGTGTGCTGTTAGTCCGCGCGGCAACGGGTAATCTGCCGGACATATGGGTAAATTCTGTGGGGGCAAAACTGGAAGCCATGTCTCCGAAAGAGAATTGCTATGATTTGTCCGGGGAAGCATGGGTGACGGAGAGGATTAATAAAGACTATCTGTCTATCGTAACGGATGCGGACAATGGGATGATTTATGGAGTGCCCAGTATGCCGTCTAATGTGGCAGGAGTGTTTTATAATAAAAAGGTATATGAAGAATTAAATCTCCCGATTCCCGCCACATGGGAAGAGTTTCTGGAAAACTGTCAGGTAATTAAGGATACTACGGACAAGAACCCGGTAATGTCTCAGTACAGCAATCCTTCGGGCTGTCAGATTCTGTTTTTATCCCAATACTATTATGTGAGGGATGATGAACCTGATTTTGCCCGGAAGTATACGAACAGGGAAATTGAGTTGCATGAATCCGATGCGTACATGAGGGGGCTGACCAAGATGTATGATATATGGGAAAAGGGCTATCAGAATGATAACCCGTTGGAAATCAGCTGGGAAGACGCAGCATTGGCCATTGCAGAAGGCAACTCCGTTCATATTTTCTGTAGGACCAATATTATGTCTACAGTGACAACTGTGGCACCGGATGCCGTGGAAGATATCGGATTTTTCCCTCTTCCTGATGAGGATGCATCAGGGCTTGGAGTTGGAACATGGATGCCGGCAGCATGGTGTATCAGCAAAAATTCTGCCAATACGGAAGCGGCTGTTGCTTTGTTGGAGTTTTTGACTACCAATGAAGGGGTGGATGCTTATTGTGCAAAGACCACGCCTACCGGTGCATTTATGCTAAACGGCGTGGAACTGCCCGATACGGTAAGCACTGCAGTAAAGGAGGCCCAGGACTGGGCGAGTAAAGCTTCCACACCCGTTATGGAATATTACTGCAATATCAAAGGCTCTAATATGGCTACGATTCTCAGCATGGTTGGAACAGGACAGTATACTCCAAAAGAAGCTATTGCGGAGATAGAAGCGGATAATGCAATTGACGCGCAGCAGAAGGAAATTGCGGGCTGGTAAGAATGGGCAAACAGGAGCAGCGGAGGCGGTAAAAGGCGGAAAACTGCTCCTGTTTTACGTACAGGCTCGCGTATGGAGTTTGCTGCCAAAAAGCACGCAGCCGCGCAGACCATATATTCCGTTGCTCCGCAAAAATATAAGTTTGACAGTTCATTACCTGCAGAGGGATTGTTAATTGTTTACAAGGAGGATTTGCTTTGAATAAAATAGATAAAAAAACCTATACCGGTTGGCTGGCGGTGCCGGGGATTTTGATTTACATCATTATATTTGTCATCCCAACCTTTGCGTCCTTCTATTTTTCCATGACCACCTGGAATTTGAAGACATCTACATTTATCGGACTGAAAAATTTTTTTACTTTTTTTACAATGGCAAATACAAAAGCGGCATTGATTAATACTTTCTTTTATGCCGGCGCTACCTGCCTTTTGAAGGTAGTGGCAGGGCTTCTGATTGCCCAGTATCTTTGCCGGAAGGTGAAAAGCGCAGAATATCTAAAGATTATTTTATTCTTTCCTACATTGTTAGGCAATGTAGTGGTGGCTATCGCTTTTGAGAAGCTGTTGGCATCGGGGGGAATCGTGAACCAGGCAATTGCCCTGTTCGGCGGTGAGCCGGTCAAATGGCTGACGGATTCGGCCACCGCTTTGATTACTTGTATCATCATCGATGTGTGGAAAGGGATTGGAACGGCTATGTTGATTTATGTGGCGGGTATCAGCGCCATTCCTTCCACTTATTTCGAAGCGGCTGCAATAGATGGGGCTACGCCGGCAAAGCAGTTTAGGGAGATTACACTTCCGCTGTTAGTTCCTACGATTAACTCGGTATTGACGCTTTCCTTAATCGGGGGGCTTCGTACTTATGAATTGGTCTATGCCATGACCGGGGGAGGTCCGGGGTATTCCACGGAACTGTTGGGCTCGGTGATTTATAAGCTGTTTGCAAGGGGGAGCTATGGCCTTGCCACCGCGGGCTATGTGATTATGTTTGTGGTAGTTTCCGTGATTGTCTTTCCGTTGAATTCATTTGTGGCAAAGAGGGAGGCAGAACTATAATGGTAAAAAGACATAGAGTATTCGGTAAAATTTTTGAAGTACTGTTTGTGGGTTCTACTGTCATCACCCACTGGCTTGTATTTTACTTCATTCTCATTAACTCCTTTAAAAATAAAACGGAGGCTGCCAGGCTGAATCTGGCCTTTCCTACGGAGTGGAGCATTATTGAAAATTATACTTACATATTCAAGTACAGCAGCGGGGCGTTTTTTAAAGCTTTTTGGAACAGCGTAGTGCTCACATTCTGGTCCATTCTATTGCTGGTAATTACGGCATCCATGGCGGCCTTTATCATGCAGCGCCGGAAGAACCGTGTGTATGCGGTGTCGGATAAATTAATTGTAGCGGGGTTAATCGTGCCGGCTTCGATTATACCTACTTATTGGGTTTTGAGTAAACTGGGAATCGCCAATACGCTGTTTGGCCTGATTCTGGTAGAAGTGGCCACCTTATTCCCTTTTGCAGTCATGATGTATAAAGGTTTTGTGGCCACGATACCAAAGGAAGTGGATGAAGCGGCGATTGTGGACGGATGCGGCAGCATTTCTTTGTTCTACCGCATTATTTTTCCGCTGTTAAAGCCGATTACGGCAGCGGTGGTGATTTTACGCTCCATTATTGTGTACAATGATTTCCAGAATCCCCAGTACTATATGTCCGGCTCCAGCAGCCAGACGGTACAGCTTTGCATTTATGGGTTAAAGTCGGCGTTCGATACTGATTATGGGCATTTATTTGCGGCGGTAGTGGTAGTTTCTATGCCATTGATTATTGTTTATCTGATATTAAATAAAAAAATTTTGGAAGGGATGACGGCAGGGGCGGTCAAGGGTTAACATATGAAGCAGAAGGAAGAGATATTTACGGAAGAATTGTTTAAAAATCCTCCGGCGGTATATCGTGGAGCGCCGTTTTATGCGTGGAATGGGAAGCTGGATAAGGGGATTTTGAAAGAGCAGATAAATACTTTTGAAGAGATGGGTTTTGGCGGTTTTCACATCCATTCCAGAATCGGGCTATCGGATGAGTATTTAGGGGAAAAATTTATGGAATGCGTAACCTTTTGCCAGAAATATGCAAAGAGCAAAGGAATGTTTACCTATTTGTATGATGAGGATAAGTGGCCTTCCGGATATGGGGGCGGCAGGGTAACGCAAAAAGAGGAATATAGGGCCAGATATTTGCTGTTTACCCCATTTTTCCATGAGGAAGGGTATTATGACAGGGGGTTAAAGCCCAGCTGCAGGCTGACGGAAGACGGTACATTAAAGTTGCTTGCTTCTTACCGTGTGGAACTGGAGGGTGGGAGGCTGAGGTCATATGAGAAAGTTTCAGGAGGATACCGGAATGCGGAGGAGTGCGGGAAAAAATGTGTGGAAGAATGCGTGTGTAAGGAAGGATATCCGGAAGAGGGAAAGCATCAATGGGGGGAGGAAAAATGCAGAAAAAAGCAAAAAATATGGTATGCATATCTGGTAGTGGCTGATTCGCTTCCCTGGTTTAACAACGGGGCTTATGTGGATGTGCTGAATCCGAAAGCGATAAGCACATTTACGAAAGTATGCCATGACAGTTATTTTGAAGCCGTGGGGGGAGAATTTTCGGGTTCTATCCCATCTATTTTTACAGATGAGCCGCAGTTTATTAAGATGCAGAATATGGAATGCGGAGAAAAATTGCAGGAAATTGGGATTCCATATACCGAAGGGCTGGAAGATGAAATGCGCATGCATTATCATGTGGATTTGATGGAACGTTTGCCGGAGATTTTCTGGGAATCAGCGGATGGGAAACCGGCGGCGCTGCGTTATCAGTATTTGAATACTATTGCGGACCGTTTTGCGGACAGCTATGTGGGAACGCTGGGAAAATGGTGTGAAAACCATGGAATTATGCTGACCGGACATGTAATGGAAGAAAATGGGCTGGAGAACCAGGCAAGGCATGTGGGGGATGCCATGCGCTCTTATCGTTATTTTCAGATGCCGGGTATTGATATGCTGGCCAACCGTTATGAATATACGACGGCAAAGCAGGCAGCCAGCGTGGTAAGGCAGATGGATAAGGCCGGAATGGCCAGTGAACTATACGGCGTAACCAATTGGAATTTTGATTTCAGGGGCCATAAGCTGCAGGGGGACTGGCAGGCAGCCCTGGGGGTAACGCTCAGGGTGCCTCATCTTTCCTGGATGTATATGGGAGGGGAATCGAAACGGGATTATCCCGCCCCGATTGATGCCCATTCCCCCTGGCATGGAAGATATTCCTTGATAGAAGATTATTTTGGGCGCATCAATATGGCGCTTACCAGAGGAAAGGCCCGGGTGGAGGTCTGTGTAATTCATCCTATCGAAAGTATGTTTATGCTTCTTGGGCCGGATAAGGATACTTTATGGGAGAGGAATCGGCTGGAAGAGGAATTCCAGGAACTGGCCAGGTGGCTTTTATTCGGCCAGATGGATTTTGATTTCCTTTCAGAGGCATTGATACCAAAACTATATAAGGGAACGGAGAAAAAACGTCTGCGTATCGGGGAGATGTCCTACCGGGCTGTGGTGGTACCGCCTTTGCTTACTATACGCTCCACCACCTTGCAGATGCTGGAGGAATTTAGCAAAAATGGCGGTATGGTCATTACCATGGGGAGGCTGCCTGGGTGTGTGGACGGAAACGGATTGTCAAATGGAATAGCGGTGGATATTCATAGCAAAAATATCGGTTTTGACCGGCATGCCCTGATGAAAGAACTGGAAGAATGCAGGATGCTCCGAATTTTAGATGGGAAAGGGCTGCAAAGGAAAGATTTACTCTATCAGCTGAGGGAAGAAGAGGGGCGCAAATGGCTGTTCATTGCCCAAGGCCATGATAACCGGAAAAGGGATGGCGGAATATCGGCGAAGGGTAAGGAGGAAGGGCAGATTCGGATAGAAATTGCCGGGGGATATGATGTTTGCTTATGGAATGCTATGAAAGGAATGAGGGAGAGTGCGGTATATGAAATCAGAAATGTATGCTGCAAAACAGGCGGATGCCGTATGGAAACCCATGTGTGGGTTCCTTTCTGGGAACATGATTCTGTTTTGCTGGAATTGATTCCAAAGAGGGATGAAGATACGGAAAGTTTCGAGGAGGTCTCGGGAACTGTAAAAGGGGATGGGAAAGGGCACGAAAAGGTTTCAGGACATGGAGAAAAAGGTTTTGAGAGAGTGCAGGGGAAAGAAAGCCAAAATGGATGGCTTGCGGAAATCGGGGCAGGCTGCATTTATTCAAAATATCTGCCGTCAGAAAACAGCTATGCTTTAGAGGAACCTAATGTCCTCTTATGGGATATGGCGGAGTATTCTTTGGACAAAGGACCCTGGCAGGAATGTGAAGAAATCCTCAGAATTGATAATATCGCCAGGAAAACCTTTGGTTACCGGCTGAGGACGGACAGCTTCCCTCAGCCATGGCTTTCCGGAAATAGAAATAAGAAAGAACACATAGTAAGCCTGCGATTCCGTATAGACTCCAGGATTGACCAAGTAAAGGCAGAGATTGCGCTGGAGGGGGAGGAAGATGTGGAACTGACCTTTAACGGCAGGCCGATGAAAATGATAGGGGATAAATGGTTTGTAGATTCCTGTATCAAAAGGATGGATGTTGGCATGATAAAAAAGGGAGAAAATATTTTAGAATGCAAGATTCCATTTGGCTCGTTAACAAACTTGGAATGGGTCTATCTGCTGGGTGATTTTGGGGTAGAGGTAAAAGGGAGAAAGCGTGTGTTGATTCCTTTGCCGGAAAAAATCGGATTTGGGGATTATGTACAACAGGGTTTTCCCTATTACGGCGGGAATTTCTGCTATGAAACAGTGGTGGAGATACCGGAGGGAGATGCAGAACTTTTGGTGGACGAATACGAGGCGTCATTGATAGAGGTGGAAGTAGACGGGCAAAAGCCCGTGGCTATGTTTGCAGCGCCGTACCGGATAGCTTTGGGCCGCCTGCAGGGGGGAAAGCACAGGCTAAAAATCAGGAGTTATGGAAGCCGCATTAACATGTTCGGCCAACTGCATAACTGCAACCCTTATGAAACATATTTTGGGCCGGGAACCTGGAGGACAGAGGGGGAAAACTGGTGCTACGAATACCGGCTGCATAGGTGCGGCATATTAAAGGCGCCTGTTTTGAAGGTCTGGCGCTGCGCAAAAAACAGCGCAGAAATGGGGTAAAATATGAAGCAGAAACATTCCAGCTTTCGGCATCAGCTGATCATCTCTTATTTGATGATTTCAATGATTCCTATCGTGCTGATTTTATCCGTAGTGTTTATAAAGATGTATAAAGGAGAGCAGGCCGCGGTAAGTGAACGGCTTTCATCCGGTGCGGAATTGATTGCTTCCCAGTTCAATTCCCTCCTGGATAATATGTCCTTTATCAGCATAAACCTGATTAGTTCTCCCCAGGTGCTGGCGGCAGCGAAGGGGCTTGGGCATGAAAACAATACACTTTTGAAGGAACAGGAGTATTACTCGCGGCTGAAAAAAGAATTTTGCAGCTATGCCATCGTATCCTCCCCTTATAGGGTAACTTTTTTTAATGGGAAGGGGCAATATATTACCAGTAGGAATTACAATATGGAATTTTCCAGCCATTACCGCCTGCCGGAAGAGGAAATCGGAAAAATAAACTGGATGGAAGAGGTGGAGGGAAATTATGGTCAAAGCATCTTGCTTCCCGTACAGGAAAATGCAATGCCGCTTTCCGAAGGCCAATTCCTGACTCTGGCCAGGGCGGTACGGGACCCGGGGAAAAATATAGGGTATCTGGGAGTGTCTGTAGAGATGGAGCAGGTAAACAATATCCTTTCCATCGGCACACAGATGGGGGCGGAGGTGCTTTTCCTTTCGGAAGAGGGAGAAACCATTTGCCATACGGAAGGGTTTCCTGTGGGGGAATGCTATGAAAATGGCATATGGAATCTGGACGGAATCAGAAAGGACTATTTCATAGCCGACAATTACCACAAGGATAATGGGATTATGACGGTTTTGGTGTATCCCCAATGGAAGGTGATGAAGGAAGGGGTGGAAGGAATATGGGCTTTTGTAGCGGAAGCAATACTTTTTTTAGTTTTGACGATGGTTATAATTTTCCACTATTCCAATAAAATGACGCGCCCGTTGCAAAGGCTGACGAGGCAGATGCAGGAAATTACCATCGATGGCCTGGACGGTCATGAAGGGAAGGAATTCCATGGATATGAGGAGGTGGAATTCCTTTATACCGGCTATGCAAAGATGCAGGAGAGATTGAACGTGATGATACGTAATGAAATCACCAGCCAGACATTGCTGATGCAGGAGCGGCTGAATTTCCTGCAGTCACAGATTAACCCTCATTTTCTTTATAATACGCTGAATGTAATCGGAATCATGGGGATGGAGAATGAGAACAGACGTGTTTATGATGCTTGTTTTAAACTTTCCTCCCTGCTTCGATATTCGCTGGGAGACAATAGTGAAGGTACGGCTACCATACGGCAGGAAATGGACAATACAACATCTTACCTGGAGCTGATGAAACTCAGGTACGAACATCGGCTGGACTTTGAAGTTTCCTGTGAAGAGAAAATGGAAGGGCTGGAAGTTCCCAGGCTGATTCTACAGCCTTTTGTGGAAAATGTATTCGAACACGTATATAGCCTGGAGCACCGGAAAGTAGCAGTACAGGTAAAAGGATATTGTGAAGGGAACGGCTATCGGCTGATGATTAGCGATGATGGACAGGGGATGAAAGAGGCCGAAGCTGCAAGGCTGATGGAGGAAATCAGGAATAGCTGCCGAAACAGGAAACTGGGCGGGAATGGAAGCGGCATGGGGAAAATAGGAATCCAGAATACAATGTTGCGCCTGACGCTGTATTTTAAAGAACGTTTTTCTTATGAAATAGAAACGGGCGAGGGCAAGGGCTTTCTGGTGAGTCTATTCTTTGAAGCATTTTGATTTTTATGGGATGAGCGGAAAGGAAAGAGTATGGAGAAAATAAAAGTAATTATTGCGGAAGATGAGCCACCGATTGCCAGGTTTATTAAAATGCTGACCGAACAGGAAGAAGATTTTCTGGTTACAGCCATATGCGAAAACGGGGAAGATGCCTTGAAAGAAGTGGAAAGATCATCAGCCCGTCTGCTGATTACGGATATCCGGATGCTGGGAATGGACGGGTTGGAGTTAATCCGGAGAATCAGGCAGAAAAATCAGGAGATAAGAATTTTAATCATCAGCGGTTACAAGATGTTCGAATACGCAAGGGAAGCCATACGCTTTGGGATAGAGGATTATATTACAAAGCCCATCGAGCCGGAAGAATTTGCCGGGGTGCTTTGCAGGGTACGGAGGCATTATGCAAGGGAAGAGCGCCTGGAACGGCAGCTACGTCTGGAAAAGGCGTTGAAAAATAAGGATGGGGAAGCCTGGGCAGAAAATGTGCCGGGAGAATTATTAGAGGTTATGAATATCTATCAAAGTGGGGATGCAAATGAGAATATCCCTTTTCATGTACGGATGATGGAGGATGTTTATATTTTAAACTATAAGGACTCACTGCTTTACTTACGCTGCCCGGAGGCGGGGGAAAATGGGAAAGCGGCCGGCAAATTGCGCAAGATTATGGAATTACAGTCAGGCAGGACAGTAGCTGGAGTATTAATACGGAAAGTAAGGGCAAGGGAGGAGAATATATGGCAAATCAGGGAGCTTTACAGACATGTGAGGAAACTGGCTGTGCCTGGGCAGAAAGTGATACAGGATTATGAGGATATCACAATGATAAAGCCATTGAAAAGAATGGCTGGGGATGAACGGCTAAAAAGACTGAAAATTGATATGGAAGCGGGAAACCGGAAACAATTCATGGAAGATTTCTGGAAGCTTTTTGATGCCTGGGAAAAGAAAAAAGAGACGGTATACCAAATGAAAGCAGCACTCTATGAAATGGCGGAAGGGCTGGGGCGGGTGGGATGGCTGCAAGGGGAAAGCATTGCATGGAAAGAGTATATTGATGACAGTATCCATTATTCTGACAGTTATAAGGAAATAAGGGAGAACCTGGCTGTTTTTTTGGATGAGAGCATAAAAGAAGGAAATGATGGGGGCAGGAATGGAAAAGAGGCAAGGATTCTTTTTGAAGAGATATGTGAATTAATAGAGAAAAGGATGGATAGGAACTACTCCCTTGCAGAAATCAGTACCAGTTTCGGGGTGAGCCAGCCGTATATCCGCAAAGTGTTCAAAACTTTTGCGGGTGTTACTTATAATGAGTATGTGCTGAAAGAAAAAATAGAAATGGCTAAAAAACTGATGGAACTGAATCCTTATATAATGATTAAGGATGTGGCGGATGCCATTGGGTATGAACAGCTATATTTCAGTACTGTATTCAGCAAGCGGGAGGGGATGAGTCCGTCTAAATATAAGCTCACCTATTTATAGATACTAAATAATTATAGGACCCCTCTTTACTTGCCAGAGAGGAAGGGTTATAATATATTCCATGATACATAGTCAGGTGTATAGAAAAGCATATTTATAGAAATACCATATCGGAAGGTTCTTATTATTCTTAAACATTTCAGAAAATCAATGCTTTAAATTCACAAATTATATAAGCAGGGGGGTTTTTTGAATGCCTCCTGCAAAGGAGGAAAAGAATAGGGAAAAAGATTTGGTGGAAAAAAGATGCCTGTCGGACAATCGGCGGTATGCAGATTTGATTAACGGTTTTGTTTTTCAGGGAAAACAGATTTTACACGAAACAGATTTAAGGGAGTTGGCAGAAGTGAGTTTTTGTCCGGTTTTGGAAAAAACGCCATAATGTAACAGTTCAGACAAGTCCGAACTGATATGCCATAATTATCAATTTCCAAATTATTTCAAAAAATAGGTTGACTGTACCGAAATATATGCTATAATAATTAAAGTGCATAGTTACATAAGAAAATTATGTGCAAAAAAATAGAATAAACCCACTCAGTCGAGTAGCGTGTAGGGACTGAAGGGAGGTCGGGTGTGGGATGTCAAACGTAATCGTAAAAGAAAACGAGACTTTGGATAGCGCTTTACGTCGTTTCAAAAGAAGTTGCGCAAAAGCTGGTATTCAGCAGGAGATTCGTAAGAGAGAACATTACGAAAAGCCAAGCGTAAAACGTAAAAAGAAATCTGAAGCAGCAAGAAAACGTAAATATAATTAATTATGTGTGACAGATCCCTGATTGCCAAATCGGGGATTTTGTTGTTGCACGGAGCAGTGCAGAGGAAGATATTGTTTGAGCGGCGCATGGTTCGTATGGATTGTGCGGCAGGCATGGGGGAACTTTTCCTGCTTGAAGATATAGCCTGGAGGGGATGAGTAGATATGTGGACTAGGGAAATATTCGGAACCGATGTTTATCATTTGGTTTCGGCTTTTATTATTTATAGTATGCTGGGCTGGCTGGTAGAGTCCATTTATATGTCTTTGTGCAATAGAAAGCTTACCAACCGGGGATTTGCAAAGAGCCCGTTTTGCCCGATTTATGGATTTGGGGCGGTGATTGGTTATCTGGTTTTACGGCCGCTGCAAACGGATTTAATTTTGCTGTATGTGACAGGGGCTGTAATGGCTACAGTCTTTGAATTTATGGTAGGGAAGCTGATGCTTAGGCTGTTCGGTGAGGTATGGTGGGATTACAATGACAAACCTTGCAATTATAAAGGGATTGTATGTCTGGAAAGCACGGTTGCATGGGGATTTTATGCGGTATTTATCATTGTATTTCTCCATTCCAGGGTGATGGATTTCATAGACCGGTGGAGTTTTTCCATGGGCAGCAGAATATGCGTGCTGATTTTGATGATTGTGACTATCGATTATGTAATCCAGCTTATGAATGCTTTTCACATTGATGTGAAGGAGAGACGGGATAGGATAGTGGATAGATACCATGATTTTAAGGCCCGCTGGTACTAATGCGTTTCTTTATATTTAAAATAAGAAAAACAGTTCTAACAGGAACTGTTTTTTTATATTTATAGTAGTAGAACACCTGACGGGAGTGTGTAATGTGAAAAGATTGGTGAAAACTACTATCTGCTGGATGCTGAGTTTGTATCTGCTGATATGCCCTGTGCTTGGTGTGCAGGCGGCTCCGGAAGTGTCTGCCCCTTCTTATTTTGTGATGGAGACTTCGACGGGGCAGGTGATTTGTGAGCAGGAAGCGGATGTGAGGCGCAGCCCGGCCAGCATCACAAAAATTATGACCTTGCTTGTTATATTCGACCATTTGGACACGGGAAGGATTAAGCTGGAGGACGATGTTATTACCAGTGCCTATGCCAAATCCATGGGAGGATCCCAGGTTTTTCTGGAAGAAGGTGAGGTGCAGACACTGGAAACGATGATAAAATGTATTGCGGTGGCATCGGGGAATGATGCCTGCGTGGCAGTGGCAGAGTACATAGCGGGAAGCGAAGAGGAATTTGTGAAGCTGATGAACCAGAGGGCGGAGGAACTTCGGATGGATAATACCCATTTCGAAGATTGCTGCGGCCTGTCGGATTCCGATGAGCATTATACCACGGCGAGGGATGTGGCGATTATGTCCAGGGAACTGGTGACGAAGCATCCTGAGATTTATAATTATACGAAAATTTGGATGGAAGATATTGTCCATGTGACAAGGCAGGGCTCCAGTACTTTTACATTGTCCAGTACCAATAAGCTGCTGAGGCAGTATGAATGGGCTACGGGGCTGAAAACCGGCTCTACCAGCAAGGCAAAATATTGCCTTTCAGCCACGGCCAGCAAGGATGGCATTGACTTGATTGCGGTGGTGATGGGGGCGCCGGATAACAAAGTCCGCTTTCAGGATGCGATGGCTCTTTTAAATTACGGGTTTAGCGTAAGCAATATTTATGTGGATGAAAATAAGGAATCGCTGCCTGTCCAGAGGATTAAGGGCGGCGTGGAAGATACGGTGAATTTAAGCTTTGCAGGGGAATTCCGCTATTTGGATACGAAGGGGAGCAATCTTTCCCAGATAGAAAAAACCATCAGCCTGCCGGAAGAAATAGAAGCCCCTGTGGAAGAGGGGCAGCCAATCGGGGAGGCAGTATATAAGCTGGATGGCCAGCGGATTGGCGGGGTATCCATTGTGGCAGCCAGGGCGGTAGAGAAGGCGGGGTATAAGGATTATGTCCTGAAAGTGATATATGATTTCCTGCTGTAATTTTGCGTCAGCACTTTATAAAACCAAAAAAACATGATACACTAATAATCGGCCGTGCAATTGGGCCGATTATTTCTTTCTTATATTATAGGGAATTACGCTGCAGTGTTGTATCGGAGGTTGGGAATGCGGGAATGGAAAATAGGAAAAAGGGGAACTCGTATGCTTATAGAAATGTGTGGGGCATTGTTTGCGGGGATGGCAGCGGTCATTGCTTATGACAGCAACCGTTTTATCAGGCAGGACTATCATATCCATTCGGATAAATTCAGGAAAAAAGCAGATATCCTTTTGCTGTCGGATCTTCACAATAAGAGTTATGGAAAAGGGAATAAAAAACTGCTTGCGGAAATAAACAGGATAAGGCCGGATTTTATTGTAGTGGCGGGGGATATGATGACTTCGGACGGAGAAAAATCCAGCTATGAGGTGCCGCTTAAGCTGCTGCGGCATTTGGCAGAAAAATACCCTGTTTATTATGGAATGGGCAACCACGAATATAGGGTGAAGGTTTACCGGAAAGTTTATGAGGACATGTTTGTGCGTTATAAAAGGGAACTGGAAAACTGCGGTGTCCGCTTTTTGGAAAACGAAAAGGTATATCTGCCGGAATACAACATAGAAATATGCGGCCTGGAGATAGAAAGGCGTTATTATAAGAGGTGGCGTCGAACTGCTATGGAAAAAGGGTATGTGGACAGATTGCTGGGGAAAGCGAAGAAGGATTGCTATGAACTGCTCATTGGGCATAACCCGGATTATTTCAAGGAATATGCGGATTGGGGGGCGGATTTGACGGTGTCCGGGCACGTTCATGGGGGTGTGGTGAAGTTTCCCTTTCTGGGCGGCATGATTTCCCCATCTATGCGGATTTTCCCCAAATATGACGGTGGGATGTTTGAAGAAAACGGGAAAACTATGGTGCTAAGCAGAGGCCTGGGGATGCATACGATTCCGGTGAGGGTTTTTAATCCTGGGGAATTGGTGGTGATTCATTGCGAGAACGATGTATTAGGGTAATATTTTGGCATGGTAATATTTAAGGCCTGGGCATCGGGCGGGAACGAGGCCGGCTGCCTGGCACGGAATGAATGGCCCTAATTGGTTCAAATTTTGTAACAGGGAAACCGAAAGGACGAATTGATACCAGATTCCGTAACAGGGAAGCCGAAAGGCTGAA
>BLLT01000035.1 GCA_011958945.1 Lachnospiraceae bacterium
TTAACGTGCTTGTACGGACTTTGCAGCAAGTGCAAAGTCCTGGGCTGAACTGTTATGACTTTTTATCAAAATATCTTTATCCTTTCAGCTGTCCAGCCGTTCCGCAATTTCCTGACGTCTTTCCACCTCCATCTTTTCAAAAATATTGGAAATATGTTTTTTTACCGTTGTCTCACTAATCCCCAGTTCCATTGCAATCTCCTTATTGCATAGGCCCTTACACACCTGTACTGCCACCTCCGCTTCCCTCCTCGTCAATCCCAGTTCCAAAAAACGCAAGTATGCTTCCCCGGCCGTCCACGCTTTTTTCTCCTTCTCCCGCCGTCCATTCCGGCCGTTCCCTTCCTCCCCCTTCCTATCCTGACCATTCGCCCACTGCTGTTCTATCCACTCATTTTCCTTCTTTGCCCTGTCATTGCCGAACACGCCCCAGATGCATCCCCCATACAACAAGGGGCGCAAATTCAGGGCCATTTCCCGCATCAGCATTTCTTGCAGTCGGCGGCCTGATTCCGCCCACTGCCGCCCTTCCATCCCTCTGTCGGACAGCATGATGAATATCAGCACAAAAGCTTCTATTTTGAGTTATTCGGCCAAAGCTATTGGTTCAGCCATTGTTCAAACATCATAGCGCTCCCAATCCCTTACCTGTGCCTTGAAGAGAAGATACCTCATTTATTGTAAAAAATCCATACTCCCATGGTAGTATTTTAGTAGTATTATTGCACATATCACGCAAAAGAGCGCAAAAAAGAGTTGGCCAAACGGCCAACTCCAAAAAAATGCTCTTACTATTAATTCCTATTGCCGGAATAGTGAAATCCTTACAGCGAAAAGTCAAAATTCTGGCCAACGTTTCGTTCCGCTGCCGACATCATGACTCCTCCCATATCCGATTCCACTACCTGGTCAATCAATCTCCTGAGTTCATCCCACGAACTTGCAGTCACCGTTACTTTATTGGTCTTATCCAGCCGCCAGGCTTCCCCGCTTTCCTCAGTTTTTGCGGACTCCATGCGCCTCTCGGCTGCATTTTCTTCTGCCCGTTTCTTCTCCGCCTGCTTTGCGGCCTGCTTCTTCGCCGCCGCATTTTCTTCTTTCCTCGTGGCTATCCTTTCCCTCTGTTTCGCCAGAGATTTGTCCACCACTGCAAAGAAGGAAGCATTCCCATGGTCATCAAAGGTCATTCCAAAAGAACTTACTTTGCCGGCATTCGCCCCTAAGTTCTGCTTCATCAGCTGCATCTGTGAAGTGGCATTGTTTAAAATGCCTTCATATTTCTTGCGGTATTCCTCATCCTCCGCCATCCTCTCGATTTTATCCGAGTCGATGAGCACGAGCAGTTCCTTACTGCTGGCATACATCCCTTTATTTCTTTCCACTTCCGCCTTCTTATCCGGGGAAATAAGGACAAACTCCATATTGGAATATTTCTTTTTCAGCTGCTCATAATATTTCAGCGCTTTGTCGCTCAGCTTCGGACTGCCAATCGTCCTTCCGCCCACGTTGTTTAATTTCTCTTCAGCAGCTGTCTGCTGCTTTTTCACCTTTTCATCCTTTGCGGCATAGCTTCTTCCGTTCTGGTACTCCGCCGATGCAATGGAATTCACATAAGCACCCTGATTAATCCCATTCACGCCCATATCGATCATCCTCCTTGAATCTTCTGCTGATTTTCAAAATCCATTTTGAAAATTTACGGTATCTATTGTTTATATCGGCTGCATGATGGGTTTTATTTACAGCTGCCTGCTATTTAATGATGGAACAGCCGTATCCCCGTAAACACCATCGCCATCCCATATTTATCACAGCACTCAATCACCGCATCATCCCTTACCGAGCCCCCCGGCTGGGCAATGTATTTCACGCCGCTCTTATATGCCCTTTCGATGTTATCCGAAAACGGGAAAAATGCATCGGAGCCTAACGCCACCCCCTGGTTTCCATCCAGCCATGCCCGCTTTTCTTCCCTTGTGAAAACAGGCGGTTTTTCCTGAAAACGCTTCTGCCATTCCCCTTCCCGGAGCACGTCCTCGTATTCCTCCCCGATATATACATCAATGGCATTATCCCTGTCCGCCCGGCCAAGGGAATCCAAAAATTTCAGCCCAAGCACTTGGGGAGACTGGCGCAGATACCAGTTATCCGCCTTCTGCCCCGCCAGCCTGGTACAATGAATCCTGGACTGCTGCCCTGCGCCGATACCAATGGCCTGCCCGCCTTTTACGTAGCAAACCGAGTTCGACTGAGTATATTTCAAAGTAATCAAGGCAATCTTCAAATCAATCAAAGCCTCTTCCGGGATTTCCGTATTTTTTGTCACCACATGAGACAAAAGCCCGCCGTTAATATCCAGTTCATTCCTCCCCTGCTCAAAGGTAATGCCGTAAACCTGCTTCCTTTCCACTGCTGCCGGAACATAGGATGCATCTATCTGAATCACATTATAATTCCCTTTTTTCTTTTCCCTCAGCAATTCCAATGCCGCCGGGGTATAACCGGGAGCAATCACCCCATCGGATACTTCCCTCTTAATCAAGCGCGCCGTGTCTTCATCACATTCGTCCGACAATGCGATGAAATCCCCAAAAGAAGACATCCTGTCCGCCCCCCTGGCCCTGGCATAAGCACAGGCCAACGGAGAAAGTTCCCCCAAATCATCCACCCAGTAAATCCGGGCCAATGTCTCATCAAGCGGCAATCCCACCGCAGCCCCCGCCGGGGACACATGCTTAAAAGAGGTAGCCGCAGGCAGCCCTGTAGCCTCCTTCAATTCCTTCACCAACTGCCATCCGTTAAACGCATCCAAAAAATTAATATATCCCGGCTTCCCATTCAAAACACAAACCGGCAGTTCACTCCCATCCTCCATATAAATCCTGGAAGGCTTCTGATTCGGATTACATCCATATTTCAATTCCATTTCATTCATATCTCTTATCCTTTCCCCGCACCACTATCTACGGCTGCCATACTATTCTTCCCATATAGCCGCTTCCCATCGCTGTCCGACATTCCCTTACTTCTTATTAACAATTCTTATTCACAATTCTTATTCACAATCCTTGTCTCATACTCCCCTGTCTCAATATCAATATACCTTACAAACAGCGAAACCTTATTCTCCTCATTCAGGTTTTCCCACACCATTTTGGCAAATTCATCAATTTCCCCATCAATTTCCACCAGCTTAGGTTCCCCTTCAAAGCTGGGCAGCGGATTGCCGTCATGCATATATGTATGGATAAAATGGCCTTCCCCTGCCGCCGGTGTTTCATAAGCGAACGTATATCTGCTGCAGGAATCCGGGCTGCCGTTATTGCTCTTTAAAATGGACATAGCATAATGATATTCCCCGTTTTCCACTTCCATCACCCCGGAAATCCTGGGCGTGTAATTAGGGGCATCCGGTTCAAACTCACGGTTTCTCAATGACTGCTCAAAAGTCATCCCTGCTTTCAGCCCGTCATATATGGTATCGGTCTGATCCCCATTGGTTACGATAGTCCTCGTTCCCAGCACCCTCACCGGTGCATAAATAATCAGGCTTGGGTCCTCCAGCTTAGAGGCATCGAAAGCCTCTGTCCGGATTCCTTCCCCTTCCGCCGCAAACACACGGTTGCGGCTGTTGGAACTTCTCCCCATAATGAAATATGCGGTAACCGCCTTTTTCCCATCCATAGACCTTCCAATTACAATCCCCCTCCCGGGGTAAGCATTGTTTTTCAATTCCTGTTCCAGTGACAATGTCTGCATTTTCCCTCCGTTCTGCCGCTGCCGCGGCCTGCCGATTATCGGTTTTATTTCTCATGAATCTCACTATGCAGTTCCTGCAGGGATTTTAGTTCATTCCCCTTATGTGTCTTAACATAATGAATCCCCTCTGCCGTCACCCTGGCCGCCGCAACGGTAGTAAAATAAGGCACTTTCGCCTTAATCGCCGCTTTTCTAAGATAGCTGTCATCATGGATGCCATCTTTGCCAATGGGGGAGTTCAATACCAGATGGATATCCCCATTGGTAATCATATCCCCAATATTCGGACGCCCTTCATAAAGCTTCTTCACCTTAACAGCCGGAATGCCCGCCGCAGCAATTAAATCATAAGTTCCCCCGGTAGCCACAATTTGGAAGCCGTCTTCCGCAAAGCTCCTGGCCGCTTCTATCACCTCATCTTTGTCCTTATCGTTAACAGAAATCAGCACTGTTCCTTCCAACGGCAATTTGGACTGGGCAGCCTCCTGGGCTTTGAAGAAAGCTTCCCCATAGGAAGGCGATAAGCCCAGCACTTCCCCTGTGGAACGCATCTCCGGCCCCAGGACCGGGTCCACCTCCTGGAACATATTGAAGGGGAACACTGCCTCTTTTACCCCATAATTGGGAATCTCCTGTTCCTTCAATGCCGGAACCGGGGATGGCCGTCCGGTAATTTCTGCCGTAATGATTTCCGTGGCCAAAGGCACCATACGGATATTGCATACCTTGGAGACAAGCGGCACGGTACGGGAAGCCCTGGGATTTGCCTCCAGCACGAAGACCTTTCCGTTCTCAATGGCATACTGCATGTTCATAAGCCCTTTTACATGCATTTCCTCCGCAATCTTTCTCGTATATTCTTTAATGGTCTCCACATTTTCTTCGGAAATATGTACCGAAGGGATGATACATGCGGAGTCTCCGGAATGAATGCCCGCCAGTTCAATATGTTCCATAACTGCAGGAACAAAAGCATGAATACCGTCGCTGATAGCATCCGCTTCGCACTCCAACGCATGGTTTAAGAAGCGGTCGATAAGTATGGGCCGATCCGGCGTTACCCCTACCGCCGCATTCATATATTCCCTCATGCTTTCATCATCATACACCACTTCCATGCCCCGGCCTCCCAGCACATAGGAAGGGCGCACCATAACCGGATAGCCAATTTCCCCTGCGATGTGAACTGCTTCTTCCACCGTAGTCGCCATACCTGATTCCGGCATAGGGATGTCAAGCTTCTCCATCATTTCCCGGAACAAATCCCTGTCTTCTGCCAAATCGATCACGGAAGGGGATGTCCCCAATATTTTCACGCCGTTCTTTTCCAGTTCCGCTGCCAGATTTAACGGTGTCTGCCCGCCAAACTGGGCGATTACGCCCAAAGGCTTTTCCTTTTTATAAATGCTTAACACGTCTTCCAGCGTCAAGGGTTCGAAATAAAGTTTATCAGATGTATCATAATCCGTCGAAACCGTTTCCGGGTTACAATTTACAATAATCGTCTCAAAGCCCAGCTTCTTTAACGCCATGGATGCATGCACGCAGCAATAATCAAATTCGATTCCCTGTCCAATACGGTTTGGGCCGCCGCCCAGAATCATAATCTTAGGCTTGTCCTCCCTCACCGGGTTTTTATCCTCGCCATTATAGGTAGAATAGTAGTAAGCGCTGTCCTGGGTTCCGCTGACATGAACACCTTCCCATGTCTCCTCCAGTCCCAGTTCCATCCGGCGGCTGCGAATTTCTTCCTCCGGAATCTCCAGCAGCTGGCTTAAATATTTATCCGAAAAACCATCCTTTTTAGCGGCAATCAGCATCGCATCATTGAGCATAGAACCATTCTGCTTCAAAACCTCTTTTTGTTTCAGGATTTCCTCTTCTTCTTCCACCAATTCCTTCATCTGCTCAATAAAGTAAGCTTTTACTTTCGTAATCTCAAAAATTTCCTCCACTGCAGCCCCCTTGCGAAGTGCCTCATACATGAGGAAATGGCGTTCGCTGGAAGGGGTAATCAGACGATGCAGCAATTCTTCTTTTGTCAAAGTATCGAAATCTTTGGCATGTCCCAACCCGTAACGCCCCGTCTCCAAAGAACGGATTGCCTTCTGGAAAGCTTCTTTATAGTTTTTCCCGATGCTCATCACTTCCCCTACGGCCCGCATCTGAGTTCCCAGCTTATCCTCTACCCCTTTGAACTTTTCAAATGCCCAGCGGGCAAATTTAATCACTACATAGTCTCCGTCGGGTACATATTTATCCAATGTTCCGTACTTTCCGCATGGAATTTCCTTCAAGGTCAATCCCGTTGCCAGCATGGCCGATACAAGGGCAATGGGAAAACCGGTTGCCTTTGAGGCTAACGCAGAAGAACGGGAAGTACGGGGATTGATTTCAATAACAATAATACGGTCCGAAACAGGGTCATGGGCGAACTGTACATTCGTTCCTCCGATAACCTGAACGGACTCAACAATCTTATAGGCCTGCTCCTGCAGCCGCTTTTGACACTCTTCGGAAATCGTCAGCATCGGGGCGGCACAAAAAGAATCCCCGGTATGAACCCCCAGAGGGTCGATATTCTCAATAAAGCATACGGTAATAATATTATTCTCCGCATCACGCACCACTTCCAGTTCCAGTTCTTCCCAGCCGAGAATGGATTCTTCCACCAGGACCTGGCCTACCAAACTGGCCTGAAGCCCCCTGGCACAGACTACCTTCAATTCTTCTTTATTATATACCAGCCCGCCGCCGGCGCCCCCCATCGTATAAGCAGGGCGGAGCACCACAGGATATCCCAGCCTTTCCGCGATAGAAAGGGCTTCCTCCACCGAATAGGCCACTTCGCTACGCGCCATTTCAATGCCCAAGCTGTTCATCGTCTTCTTAAACTCTATACGGTCTTCCCCACGTTCGATAGCATCCGCCTGCACGCCAATAATTTCCACCTGATACTTATCCAGGATTCCCGCTTTATTTAATTCTGCGCACAAATTAAGCCCGGACTGTCCTCCCAGGTTGGGAAGCAGGGCGTCTGGGCGTTCCTTTTCAATAATCTGTGTCAGCCGCTCCACATTCAGCGGCTCAATATAAGTTACATCTGCCGTCTCCGGGTCCGTCATAATCGTTGCCGGATTAGAATTTACCAAAACAATTTCATAACCTAGTTTACGAAGCGCTTTGCAAGCCTGCGTTCCTGAATAATCAAATTCACAAGCCTGCCCGATAATAATCGGCCCCGAACCAATAATTAGTACTTTATGGATATCTGTCCTCTTAGGCATAAAAAACCTCCTGTGTTACCTGTCTGCTTGTTGCTGTCATAACGATTTTGCCGTAACTATTCGGGCAAGTCCGAACCGTTATGGTGCAGGCTCATTCCCGTTCGCCTACAGCGAAAAAGCCCACACTGGCAAACCATCATTTTCTCACAGTTCGCGCAGCAAGTGCGCAAGCCTGTCTGAACTTTTACATTTTAACATTAGAGGGTTCCGGGTGTCAATTGATTTGTAATCCATGGAAACTGAACTTTTTGTTCCCTCTTGTTTTTTACTGCAAAATCTGCTAAACTAAATATAATTTGATAACCGCTGCCAGACAGCCTTCAAATTAAATCTGTTTGTTCGGCGGTTTTCACAAAAATTAATTATGATGGAGGAGAAACAAAATGGAAAAACAGATTTCAAAAGGCTTAAAGATTTGGTTATGGTTTGTTATTATCATGAACGGTTTAAGCGCAATCAGCAATGTAACAAAAATTGGCCAGAACGCACTTGGCTCAATTATCAGCATCGTACTTGAGGCTGTTTTGATTTATTCCTGCGTGTTGATTATGTTCCAAATGAAGAAATTCGGCTTTAAGCTGATGTGTATCGCTGCAGCGGTTAACGCCGTTGTATCCGTGTTAATCGTTATCCTTGCCGGGGTTGTTGCCGGTGCTGCTATGGGAAGCGCTTCCGCTGGCATCGCAGGCGGTTTGGTAGGCGCTGTACTGGTAGTTATTGTAGCTGCCATCTGCCCGCTGATTACATATTTCTTGATGAAGCCCCAGTGGGATGTATTTGAATAAGTTTATCAAATTCATACAAAATTATGCAAAAACATACCGCCCATGAACTGACTTTAATCAGTTCGTGAGCGGTATGTTTATATTATAGGAAATTACGCCACAGCGTTGTAAGCCACTAGGAGTTGGCCGCCGGGCCAACTCTTTTTATAGGCAGTTCCGCATACTGCCAGGGAGTTTTCACTTATAAAGTTCCTGCCTCAAAACCGGCTTTTCCCCGGGCAGAATATTCCGGTATCTGTAAATACTCAATATAATCCCCGCCAAAATGTAAGAAACGATTACTCCTGTCTGGCTTCCGGATATAAACGGGAAAAACATACGTGTTGCCGGTATCAGCCCGAAGTTCCTTAAAATCCCTGCCAAAGTCATCATTTCAAAGACAAGCCCGCAGCCGCATCCCATCATCATCCCTAATTGGTTCTTCTGCCTAAAGGCTATACGGATTGCCTTTGCCGCAACGGCCAAAATCAACAATCCCGCCGCCAACGCCACAATAATCCCATAATAAGATGCCAGAAAAACCAAAATATAATCGCTGCCTATCCCCGGAAGCCAGCCCACAATTTCCCTTCCGCTGCTTCCGATGAAACGGCTTCCCCTTATATATTCCGCCGCCATTTCCCCGGCATAATCCCTAAAGGAGGAGTCCATTCCCAAAATCCACTTTATCCTTTCCTGCTGATATGACGCAAAATACCCCGTATTCAAAGAAAACAAAAAGAAACAGACCGGCAATACAGCCGCAATCATCCAATACGCCGCCACAAATTTTTTCCAACATGCGATAAACCATCCCTTGCTTACCGCCACCGACAGCATGATGGACATAAGCAGAACTAATGCCAATACCTGACTCTTACTCATCCTCCATGCGATGAAAGCAGGCGGCAGCATCCAGGCAAAGCATTTTCCCAACCCCTTCCATCCTGTTCCCCTATACTGATATACCAAAGCGCCATAGATGGGGATAAACAGATACATAAGAAAAACAGCCGATACGTTCCATCCCCCCAGAGATATCCATGCTCTCACACCGTTTATCTCCATCCCCAGTCCGCCGAAGACTACAAGAAACAATAAGGCACAAAATACAGCCCCTATCCGCTTCGCATACTTCCCTATATAACTATAATCTATCCGATACACCCCCAGCATCACCAGATAGCCCGCTATGACCCCTGCCGCATGTTTTATCCCATATCCCTGCCCCAGGGAAGCGTCCGCCTTCCCCACCATCCACTGGGCAAAAATGCTCAAGAAACTGATTGCCCCAATCAAAGCCAGCATCCCCCACGCCATCTGCGGACGATGAATCCTATCCAGAGCCACCCCCGCTTCCACCGGGTCGCCCATATCCCGGACGGCCTCCTCCAAAGCCTCTTTTTCTCCCATCCCCTGCGACCGGTTTGCTTCCGCCTGGTCCAAGATATGATTCCTCATTTCCTCCTCTATCATCCCCCATGCCTTCTTACATCGAATCTGCTCCAAAAGCACTTTTATATACTCATTCACCTAAATCACCATTCCCTTTCTTCCATCTATCCTTCCAATGCCAGAACTCTAAACACCGCCTCCGAATACTCCTGCCACTCCTCCGTTTTCTGCTTCAGGACCCTTCTCCCTTCTTTCGTAATACTATAATACTTCCTCGTTTTCCCCAATATCTCCCTCTCATAAGAAGCCAGCATCCCCTTCTCCTCCATCCCATGGAGCAAAGGATATAAAGTTCCCGCCTTCAGTTCAAACACATTCTTCGACTGCTTCCGCAATTCCTCAATCATCTCATACCCATACTTATCCCCCTCCGAAAGCAGCTTCAGCAAAAGCATCCCCATACTTCCCGACAATAACGCTTTATCCATTTTCCCTTTCTCCTTCCTATATTCCAAGCTTCGCACCTCATAACATGAATAATGCCTCATACATCGATAGCCCATATATCTACCATCTATATAATACATCGATAATCTATCCATGTCAACCCATTTTAACATAGGAGGCGATTTATATGAGTTTATTAAAAAATCTTTTCAAAACTACCAAGGACACCCCTGCTTTTGCTGTTGAGACTGTTCCAGGCACAATTTATGCACCAATCGCAGGCAATGCCGTCTCCCTTTCCGAAATCAATGACGGCGTTTTCTCGGAAGGAATACTGGGACAAGGCTGCGGAATCCAACCATCCGCCGAAACCATCTACGCACCTTTTGACGGCACTATTGTACAGATTGCCGATACCAAACATGCCATTGGCATTATGAGCCCGGATAACATAGAGCTTTTAATACACGTAGGCATAGACACTGTATCCATGAACGGAAAAGGCTTTCACGTACACGTTGCCACCGGTGAACATGTAAAATGCGGCCAAAAACTGCTAACTTTCAGCCAAAAAGAAATCAAAGCTGCCGGTTTCCGAAGCACCGTTGCAATCATCGTAACAAATCCTGACGAACATCAAACCATAAAACTTTGTTCCACCGGCCCCATCAATCATGCAGAACAACTACTAATCGTTAGATAAACGCCCCCCCAACACAACATTACTTATATTTTCCACCCCCACAATTTTTCATACCTTCCCCCCACACATTCTCCATACCCCCCTCCCTAGAAAGCCAGGAAGGCCGTGCAAGGGCAGAGGGTTTTGCTGTTTTGTTTTCCGTAGGAGATTTACTTAGCAGAATACCCAGCACCCCAGGGAAACCGCGACACGGATGCCGCGGTTAGTCTGCACGTGCCATGGACGGCACTTGCAGACGGCCCGGCGCCCGCCACACCCTCCCGTATTCTGCTTAGTAAACCCCTACAGAAAACCCAACAGCAAAACCCTCTGCCCTTGCACGGCCTTCCGTCCTTCTACCCACAACCTTCCGTCCTTCTACCCACAACCTTCCGTCCTTCTACCTCCCCATCCACTCCCCCATGCACTTCATCAACTGCCCCAGATCCAGCGGTTTCGCAATATGCTCATTCATCCCCGCTCTCCTGCTGGCCGCCATATCCTCTGCAAAGGCATTGGCCGTCATGGCGATAATAGGTATCCGGGCAGCATCTTCCCGCTCCAGTTTCCGTATCGTCTCCGTAGCCTCATAGCCGTTCATCACCGGCATCTGTACATCCATGAATATCAAATCATAGTACCATTCCTTTTTCCCCTTAAACGCTTCCACTGCCTGCTGCCCATTTTCCACACAATCTATTATCACTCCCGTACTGCCGATTATCTCTTCGGCAATCTCCCGGTTCAATTCGTTATCCTCCGCTAACAGGATTCTTTTTCCTTCAAAATTCCTGTCCGTATGCTCTTCTTTTTCCTGAACTTCCTTCTTGCCCTCTGTGCCCGCTATCTTTTTGAACAGGTATACCAGCCTGGATTTAAACAGCGGCTTGGAAATAAAGCCATCTACCCCGGCCTGGCGGGCTTCCGTCTCCACATTGTTCCAATCATAGGCCGATAATATTACAATCGGCATTTCTGTTCCTGCTTCCTGCCGGATTCTTCCCGTCGTCTCTACCCCATCCATATCGGGCATCTGCCAATCCAAAAGAACCGCGAAAAACCCTTTGCCTTCCCTTCTGGCTTTTGATACCCGCTCTATCGCTTCTTGGCCGGATAATACCCACTCACTTTCGATTCCTATATCTTTTAATATCGCACAGGCTGCTTCACAAGCCAATATATCGTCATCCGCTACAAGCACCGGCTGGTTCACCAGATGTTCCAAATCAGGCATTTCCGTGTTCTGCTGTTTCAGGTATACGGATACCGTAAACTGCGACCCCTCGTTCACAGCGCTCTCCACACGGATATCCCCGTTCATCATACGAACGATGTTCATGGCAATCGCCATCCCCAAACCTGTTCCTTCGATTTTGCTGATGCGTGAATCCTCCGCCCGGCTGAAGGGCTCGAAGATTTTTTTGACAAATTCCTCTGACATTCCGATACCATTATCCCGGAACACGAATTCATAACAGCCGTAGCCAAAAACTTTGGATTCTTTCTCTACAATTTCCAGTTCCAGTGTTCCGCCTTGGGGGGTATATTTTACCGCATTCCCAAGAATATTCATAAACACCTGCTGAAGGCGCATTACATCCCCTACCACATCCTCATGCTCTACCTTCGCGATATTCAGTTCCAGGTTTTGGTTTTTCGCCTGTATATTCGGCCTAATCATAGTAAGCACATTTTGAATCAAATCGGAAAGGTTAAATTCCTCTTCCGACAAGTCTATTTTCCCCGACTCTATCTTGCTCATATCCAGCACTTCATTAATCAGGGCCAGAAGATGTTTGCTGGAAACCGTAATCTTGTGCAGGCAGTCCAAGATCCGCTCCCTGTCATCCAAATGGCTGCCGGCAATCGTCGTCATACCTATAATCGCATTCATTGGTGTACGGATATCATGGCTCATCCTAGATAAGAATTCACTCTTGGACGCATTGGCATGGTTCGCGGCCTCACAGGCCTCTACCAGCATTCTATGCTCCAATTCCTCTTTCTTCTTAATTTCCGTCACATCCTGAGCCACATATAAAGCCTTCACCGGTTTTCCGTTCCTGTATTCGGATAAAATAACCGTAGCCCTCACCCATCCGTCCTCTTGGGGCATATCTTCAGATGCTTTTTTTATCCTGCGATATTCCACCGCCTCAAAAGGGTGCTTCTCATCCAGTATTCCCCGCAGCCTCTCCAGGTTAAGCTTTTTCATATATTCTTCCCGGCTCTCCGGGTGTACAAAATGATAGGAATATGCAGTCAGCCCTTCATTATAGTTTATTTCCTCGCCAAGAATATCCCCTACCTCATCCCGCTGCGTCACCACACGGAAAATACCTTTTTCCAAATCCACATAATATGTGGCAAAATACAAGCTGCTTAAACTATTGATAATACAGCGGCTCTCCTTTTCATTCATCCCCCTGACAACATTCTCCATATGATATGTCAGGCTGTCCGATTCTTTGTGCGAAGCTGCTGTAATGACCAATGAGGGGATACCCTTCCACATCTTCTTGATCACCGTAATTTCCATCGGTATCCCCAAAGAGCTGCTATTATAGACTATTCGTTTTTCCTTTTTATCATGCATATCCGGAAGCGGGCATCCTGTCCATAGTTCACGGAGCTGCCTTCCCGCTTCGATACCTGGAATAATTTCTTTTATGCGTTTATTAAAATATAAGACATTATGGCCATCTTCCTCGATTACACAAATCCCTGCCATCTGCAACGAATCTAAAAGCATCTCGTAATCCTTTATATCCACCTTAGTAACCATGCCCTTTCCTAATAAATACTCAATTTTGAATTGCCGATTTTATATTCTAACATAATTTGTCAATGCAATTCAACATCAGTATCAACTAATTCCTGAGAATTTAGTCACATATATTTTTTCCCTTTGTTTATATACTCCTGGGAAAAAGGCAGATACGGCTCCAATGCTTTAAGGTAATCTTTCGTAAAATACTTCCCATTTGCCGCTGCTGACAACAGAATTATTTTCACACAGTTTTCCAGCACAAACGGTTTCAGATCCGGATTTTTGGGTTCAAAGCCACTGATTATATTCCAGGTAAACCACAGCAGATGATTCACCCTTTCCTCCAGTTCCCTTCCTCTAACCTCCGTCATCCATGTATGGCTTCCTTTTTTGCTGTCTTCCTCCATATCCTGCAAATCGTCCACCAACTGCAGGATAAATCCCAGTTTCAGATAAAAGCCCTCCTCATCCCCCTCCCAGTCCGGTGCAGCCAAAAGGTAGTCCGCCAGTACAGATGTACTCCCTTTCCAGATGGAAATCTCCAAAACCTCGTCTTCCTTCACACCCTCTTCCAACTGCCTGATACTATATTTCTGAGCCTGGAGCAAGTGCAGAAGGGTTTCTGACACCCTCTTTTTTGCCTCCCCCTCATAGCTTTCCATAATCATATCCAGCAGCATACATGTTTTTTCTTCCAACGGGGTTTCCGGCATCGCTTCCTTCCCCCGCAGTTTTTTTCCTATCATACTGTTATACCGTTCTTTCTCTTTTAGGGAAATCCGGGCATCATCAATATAATTGTCCGTATAGGGATAAAGAAGGCTGTATGCCAATATGGGGTTTCTCACGTTCTGCCTTTCCCCCTGCATTTCCACAATCATGGCATAAATCAAATAATTCCTCATCGCCTGCCATATCTGGCCGCCGTCCAACGTATCATCGAATTTTCTGACACGCCTAATAAAATGCTTCGTTTCTCTTTTAAAAGCCTCCAGCACTTCCCGGCTCATCCGCTTTTCCAGACAAACAATCTTCTC
Source organism: Lachnospiraceae bacterium (assembly GCA_011958945.1). Taxonomy (GTDB): domain Bacteria; phylum Bacillota; class Clostridia; order Lachnospirales; family Lachnospiraceae; genus Kineothrix. Next base: position 14,142 of record BLLT01000035.1, read on the forward strand.
CCTGCCCAGAAATTCCGCTGCTTCCTCCTCCATTTCCTTTTCCAGTTCTTTTTCCCACTGCTCCCGTAGTCCGTCTTTGGGCCTTTGCCGTACCTTTTTTTGCATCCTTTTGGAAAATTCCTCTGCCAGCGCCTGATTTTCCTTCTTTTGCCTCTCCCCTATCCTGGGGAATAATTCTTGATTTTCCTCTAAAAAAACCGGAAAAGAATCCGGCTGTTCCATCCAAACTTGCTTAATCGAACGTATTTCCGTTATATTGCTTATCTCTTTTACGCCTTCCATCTTTATAGCCATATATCCTTCACCCTATCATAAAACTATAGCTTTCCGTCACAATGTATGCGCCCCTTCCCGCAGCATTTTATCATACTCTTCCCACGTAATATATTTTCCGCCCATACTTTCCAGGTGTTCCGTATGGAACTGGCAGTCAATGAACAAGAAATGATTTCGTTCCAGCAGCCGGGCCAATGCAATCAACGCCATCTTGGAGCCATTTTCTTTCTCCGAAAACATACTTTCTCCAAAAAAGCATCTGCCTATGGAAACCCCATACAATCCTCCGGCCAGTTCACCATCCTCCCACGCTTCCACGCTAACGGCATATCCTGCCTTATGCAGATTCCCATAGGCTTCTTCCATTTCATCCGAAATCCAAGTTCCCTCTTCCCATTCCCGCTTCATCCTGCACCGGTGCATAGTATCTCCAAAATCCCTGTTAAATGCAATCTGAAGCGTATGTCTTTTCATATATTTTTTCATAGAACGGGAAATATGTATTTCTCCCGGGATTATAACGAACCGCTCTTTCGGGCACCACCACATAATTTCCTCCCCCGGGTTATACCAAGGGAAAATGCCATGGGTATAAGCCAGCAGCAGGCGTTCCATACACAAATCTCCCCCCACGGCTAACAGCCCGTCCCCACGGGCCAGTGTGGGGGCGGGAAAAGAAATCATTTTTTTATCCAAACGGTAAACCGGCATACTGATAACCACGCCTTTCTCTTAACCTGCCAACTTTTGCACAGGCTCAAATCCACATGTGAAAAGTTTATACTTCATCCTTCATGGGAAAGGCAAAGCCTAAATCTGTCATCAGCAGCCGTTAAACTGCATTTTCCACCGTTTTTCAATGCCCCAAACAAAATCTCATCTACCAACAGCGGCTTGATTTCACTCTGAATGACCCGCTCGATTTCCCTTGCCCCGAATTCTATACTGATACCTTTTTCCTTTACCAGCTTCCTGGCCTCCCGACCTGCGGAAAACTCTACATTTTTCCTGGCCAGCATCTGTCCCAGTTCGCCCAGTTTTTTCTCCACAACCCGTTCCGCCATCCCTTCATTCATCCCCTGGAATACCACAATCCTATTTAGACGGTTGCGGAACTCCGGTTGGAATATACGCTTTACTTCCTCCATAATCACATCCGCCTTCACATCCTGCCCCTGAAAGCCAATGCCATGTTTTCCAATCCTGCTCGCCCCTGCATTGGATGTCATAATGATAATCACATTCCTGAAATCGGCCTTTCTGCCCTGGTTATCCGTCAGAGTGGCATAGTCCATCGCCTGCAAAAGAATATTGTAAATATCCGGATGTGCCTTTTCCACCTCATCCAGCAAAAGAACCGCATGGGGATGTTTCCGTATTTCCTCCGTCAGCAGGCCGCCTTCCTCATAGCCCACATAGCCCGCCGGCGCCCCGATGAGCTTCGCCACCGCATGTTTCTCCTCATATTCGCTCATATCGAAGCGGATTAACCGGATTCCCAGTTCTTCCGCAAGCCTTTTGGCTATCTCCGTTTTTCCTACGCCAGTAGGCCCTACGAACAGCAGGCTGGCCAAAGGTTTTCCTTCTTCCAAAAGCCCTGCACGGGAAAATTTCACCGCATTCACCACCTGTGCAATGGCTTCCTCCTGGTAAAACACCTGGTTTTTCAGGCGTTCTTCCAGTGTGGCCAGAGCTGCCATCTCATCGTTCTCTACCGCCTGCTTGGGAATCTGGCATATTTTTGACAGGATTTCATCGATAACCTCTTTTCCCACCGTTTCCTTCCCCGGATTTTGCCCTGCCTCTTCCCTCAAAGGGTGCATCCTGCGGTACGCTCCCGCTTCATCTATCAAATCGATCGCCTTATCCGGCAAATATCTTTCATTCATATACTTGGCGCTCATCTCCACTGCATATTCCAGCACCCCGTCTTCATATACCACATCGTGGAATTCCTCATAATTCTTCCGCAGCCCTTTGAGAATCCGGATAGTATCCTCTATTCCCGGTTCTTTGATATCAATATTTAAAAACCGTCTTACCAGGCTCTTGCTCTTCTCGAAATGCTTCTTATACTCACTATAAGTAGTCGCACCCACAAAGCGAATATGCCCTGCTGCCAGATAGGGCTTAAGCATATTAGAAATATCAAAACTTCCTCCATTCACCGCTCCGGCCCCGATTATATTATGAATTTCATCAATATATACAATGGGCTTTTCCTCATATGCTATGCTGTCCATCACCCTTTTCAGCCGTTTTTCAAAATCGCCGCGGTACTGGGTGCCTGCCACCAGGCTTCCCAAATCCAGGGAAAAAATTTTCGCCCCAAGAAGAGGTTCGGGAACACTGTTTTCATTCAAAAGTTTTGCCAGGCCGTACATAATGGCCGTTTTTCCCACTCCTGGTTCCCCTATATGAAGCGGATTGTTTTTTTCCTTCCGGCAGAGGATCTGCATCGTCCGCTCCAGTTCTTCCTGCCTGCCTATCAAGGGGTTCACCCCTTCCAGCGCCTCATTTAAACAGACCGCATACTGTCTCCACAGCCCCTTCTCCGCTTTTGTCTCGGAAGGACCTTCTTCCTCCCCCTTTTTCCCTGCCGTTTTTTCAGCATTTCTTTCATAGTTCATCTCTTCATGTATTATGGCCATTTCCTGCAAAAGTTCTGCCTCTTCCACACCCTGCATGCGCATATAATAGACAGCATAGCTTTCTTCCAGCTGGAACATGGCATGAATCATATGGGATAATTCCACAAAAGGTTTGCCGCTGCCCTCGGAAGATTCCCAGGCAAGGGTCAGCATATTTTCCATGCCTTGGGAAAGTTCAGGCAGGTCACCCATGTATAGTTCCTCTTCTTCCCCTTCCGCACCTTCCTCCATATCCATATATTCTTCTAAGTAATCTCTCAGCCGGTAGTCCAGTTCCTCTATATTTCCGCCGCAATTTTCAAATGCCTGGGCGAATACCTTATTTTTACATATCACATACAATGCCAGTTCTGGCGTCACATATTCGAAATGGGAACTCTTTGCCAATTCCATCACTGCATTGATGATTTCTGCCACTTCAACGGATATATGCATTGTTCTCCTCCACTGTCATCCGGAACGGAAACCCCTCTTCCCGTGCCTTTGCTGTTGCTGCCTGAACCTTTGTTACCGCAATATCATAGGGATATACCCCTACCGCCGCCCGGCCCTTTTCATGCACCATCAGCATCAGCCGGTTTGCCTCCGCCTCCTCTTTATGAAAAATGCACATCAAAATATCCACCACGAAATCCATGGAGGTAAAGTCATCATTATGCATAATAACCTGATAATGCTTCGGTTCCCTTATATTTACTCTTGTCTTTTCCCTGGTTTCCCCTTGCACTGACATAATTTCATGCTCCTTATTCCAGAAACTGCCTATAGATAAATCCCTCGTTCCATACGGGGCTAAATTTATCTCCAGGCAGTTCCTTATCTATTCGTATTTATTATATCAGTTTCCTTTGATTTTCTCAATCCGATTCGCAAGAGATTTTATAGAACTAAATTTCCATGCCTTCCGATTATCTTTTCCATCCAAATCATATCATACCACCGCCCGAATTTATATCCGCATTTATGGAATTCACCGCACTTTTCAAACCCCATATGCTCATGGAACTGCGCACTGTTAGCGTTTAAATATTCGTCTTCCGTTTCCGTATATCCTATGCAGGCATATAAATTGGTAATTTCCATTTCCATAAGGGCATTTTCCAGAGTTTCGTAGAGCATCTTTCCGATTCCGCGTTTCACTTCCGATGCATCGATATAAATCGTAGCCTCCGCCGACCATGCATAGGCAGCCCGCCCTACAAATGCCCCGGCATATGCATAGCCCACAACCCGGTTATCGCATACCGCCACAAAATAAGGATATTTCTCTAGTATTTTCTCCATCCTGCCCTTAAAATCATCCAGTGTGGGCACATCATATTCGAAGGAAATAGCCGTTTCTGTTACGTAATATGCATAAATTTTCAGTATGTCTTCAGCATCACCTATATCCGCTGGCCTAATCTCAACATTTTTCATGACTTTCTCCATTTCCCCATGGTTTTTGTGACCCGGCATTGCCAGGACTTGCGCATATCCGGTTTTTGGACGCAGGGCAGATACAAACTTGGGATCAAAAATTTCTAATTTTTGCTCCCCCCCATCCCCCTAAGTTCCGGAACAATTATTGCAACCATAGTTATAAAGCATGCCACCCCTCCGATAACATTTGAAATTGGCTCCGCCATAAATACCCCATCGGTTCCCATCCCAAATGCATAAGGCAGCAAATATGTCAAAGGCACCACCATTATTACCTTTCTAAATAAACTGAAAAAAATTGCCTGCTTCTTTTTGTTCAGCGCCTTAAAAACCGTTTGCCCGGAATACTGGAATGCCTGGAAAACAAAGGCAAAAAAATAGAGATGAAGGGGTCTGACTGCCAGGCGCTGCAAAGCCGCATCATCACTGAATATTTTAATAAACAGCAACGGGAACTTCTCAATCAATATCCACATCAGGCAAGTATACAAAATCGCCGTTACCGCCATCAGGGCGATAGCCTTTTGGACCCTTTTGGGCCTTCCTGCACCGTAATTATAGGAAATGGTAGGCGACGCCCCTTCCGTCACCGCCATAATGGGCGTGTCCAATATCTGCCTTACGGAAGAAATAATTGTCATAACCGATACATAAACAGCCCCGCCCGTTTCCATTAATACGCCGTTGCACGCTACAGATACTAAAGAATTCGTGCATTGCATGACAAAAGGCGATAATCCCAGGCTGGCAATTTCTTTCGCATATGGAAAGGAAAAAAAATTTCCAAAGCTTATCTTAAATTCATTCTTGGGCCCCAATAGGAACTTCATAACAAACAGCATCGATAAAAACGGAGAAAGCACTGTGGCGATAGCTGCCCCGCTTACTCCCAAACCCAACGTGAAAATAAATATGGGGTCCAGGATAATGTTTGAAATGGCCCCGACCAATACCGATTTCATGCCTATGGTGGAGTATCCCTGGGCATTGATATAAGGATTAATACCTGTAGAAATCATGGCAAATATTGTTCCGGACAGATATATCCTTATGTAGGGAACCGAAAAATAAAGTTCATCTGCAGTTGCACCAAAAACCGCCAGAATCTTCGGTGCAAACAGTCCGCAGAGTACCATAAGGGCTGCACCGGCTATGATTTCCAACCGAAATGCCGTATTTAATACGTCACCGGCTTTCTCTCTGTCATTTTTCCCAAGTTCTATGGAGAATAAAGGCGCACCCCCAAGGCCAAACATATTGGTAAAGCCGCCAATAAGCATAACAATAGGAAAACACAGACCTATTGCGCCAAGGGCCTGGGTGCCATAGCCTTCAATCCTCCCTATATAAATCCTGTCCACTATGTTGTATAAAAGGCTGATGACCTGGGCCACCAGCATGGGCAGCGCTGTCTGTATGATATTTTGGGTAATTGTTCCATTATCAAAGTCTACTTTTTTCATTTTGCCTTTGCCCTTTCACCGCTTACCGGCCTCCGCCCTTCAGCCTTTTATTCCCGCGGGCAACGAGCCAAATGGCATGCTTAAATCCAACAAAATGTTGGATTGGACATTTTGTAACTGCCGCGAGGGTCAAATCCTCCGCTGCTTGGCAGCGCTGCAAGTTTGATACCCCGTTGCTTGCAGCGGGGTCTTTGCTTTCCTCGCTACGATTAGATAACGATGAATCGTTCCCTCAATCCTTCCCACATCTTCAATCGCCTTTTGCAGTTCCAATAATCGCTCAAAGCATCTGTCCACCGAAAACTCGGGGAATTCCCATTCAATAATGCGTGCAAACCACACAAATGCCCCCACATCATAAAACTTAATCGGGCGATAAGCTTCCTCTCCCTCCATTATCTCAAACCCTGCATCTTCAAACACCTTTTTCTGCTCTTTCAAATTCAAATGGGGAAAGGGCTTCTTTGTATTGGGCAGCACCTGCTCCACTAAATCCCTGTCATTATCTTCACCGACCTGCTCGGTTACAAATATTCCGCCTTTTTTTAATAAACGCGCCAATTCTTTCGCATTGAAATCCCCATGCCTGTTTATAATCATATCAAAGCTTTCATCCTCAAAAGGAATGTCTGCGGGATTGTCACACGGCCTAAAATCAACCCCAAAGGGCAGCAATGTTTTCCTGCATAATTCCACATTCGGCAAATACCCTTCGGTTGCCGCCGTCCTATGGAACGGATGCTTTAACGATAAAAGAAATTCCCCGCCTCCAGTATCATAGTCCAGAATATTCATATCACCATCCAGATACCGCCTGACTACCTCCCTATAATTCCAAGGCAAATCCGCTTCCTCTTCATACCTTCCACGAATATGCGAAAAATCCCAACCGTGAATATGCGCTGCTTCCTCTTCCTTCTTCCAAATTGCTTTTAATTCTGCTTTATTCATCTTAACTGCTCCCTTTTCTATTATTTTTTTATTAGTAAAAATAACGTTCGGTGCAGTTCCTGACAACATAAGTTTTCACTTTTGATTAACCTCGATACAATCTGCTGCCAGTTCTAAAACTGCACCGAGTAATTAATTCGCTTTATCATCTCTAACCTCCGAAAGCCCGACTTGTAAGTATGATTATACCACTTCTATCCCCCCTTTGCCACTATAAAGCATAAGGCGCACGGAAATCGGAAATCAGAAATCGATTTTCCAGATGCTGCCCGGAAGTACACAGCCCGCCCTACCGCACCGGGAAATTGATTTCCGTGCATAAGATGCGGTATTACGTTCTGTAAATTAATTTCATTCGCACCCCCAACTGTCAGGCTCCGCATATTTATGGGGGCTTATGGCATAACCATTTTGATATTTCACCGTCACATACATAGTCTCATCGCCCCTTACCAGTTTCACATAGCATAAATCATCCTCAAATTTATCCGTAATGTCAACCTTTTGGTCAAGCCAATAAACCCAGACAGACCCATCCTCCTCATACTCTACTTCCGGCATCATCAGATGCTCCATGATTTCTTCTTCTGACATAGGTATTTCCTTTCCATCCGCACCGAATGCAACACCTCCGCCGGCTCTTTGCTGCGTATTCCCATCCTCATCCGTATACTCCATGCTATAGCTTCCATCCCCTTCGAACTGAATGGTTGCATTCGTACTATCCCCATGAATCCATAGCTGAATTGTGCGCTGAATCCCGCCCACATCCATAGCATATGCAGCTGTGGCGCTGGCCATAAATATCATGCAGCCGGCAATAGAAGACGCCATTGTCTTAAAAATATGCCGTCTTTTTATTCTTTTCATTTTTTCTACCTCCCAAGAAAATTCATTCGATGGATAAACTGCTGAAAATGCCTTTTTATATTTTTCTCTATTCGTCATATTCCCAGTCCTCCTTTAATTTGTTCCTAAGCAACAATCTTCCCCTTGACAGTCTGACCTTTACATTACTCTGTGTCAGCTTCAATATACCGGCAATCTCATTTACAGAATAATCTTCATAATAAAACAAGTGAATCACTATCCGATATTTTTCAGGCAAATCCATCACCGCCTCAAACAGTTCGGAGGACTCCTCGGATTCAAATGTCAATGTCTGCATGTAATCCTCCAACGGCAATACATTTCGCCTAAAAAAAGTATTATTTTTGTTTTTTGCCTTATTAATCGCTACCCTGATTAGCCACGCCCTTATATGCTGTTCCGATTCAAACTCCTTTTTTTGAGACCAATATTGAATGAATGTATCCTGAACAACATCCTCGGCATCCTGCGTATTTTTACATACACTAAAAGCCATAACATAAAGATTGTTCCGATATTTTTCGATTAGCATCTCTACTGATGGTTTCATAAGCATGCTCCTTTGTTCTTTTGAAAAGCTTTTCACTAATAATACAATTGGGAGTGCCGAAAGGTTACAAAAAATTTGGCTTCCGGTAAAATTTCCGAAAGCCTATTTTTCTGCGCCCGTTTCCGCATCGTGTATGAAAATAAAAAACTGCTCATCTGTTAAATATCCACAACCTCAATCTGCCGATTAGAAAACGTGAAATCGTTACCATACCGTTTTTCTTTAAAACCCTCTGACATTCGTTTACAAAACCATGGGGATTATCAAAATGATGAAATGCTTGGGAGGTCATCTGTTTCTGTAATACCTCTTGGTATAATCCTATTTTCTCTTAATATCGATCCAGCCATACGCCCTCATTTCCGCCCGAAATGCATTCCTTCGCGGGTACGCATCTTTATACGATGTCATAAGCCTCTGTTTTTCACCCATCTGTCCCATGGATTCCCGCACCTCGCCCAAAGCGGCGATAAATGCGGCACACTCCCCATAATAGTTCCTGCGGTTTGCATCCATAATTCCTGCCGTCCGCTTTTCCAGCAATGCTGTGATTCTTTTTACCGCACGGTTCCTAATATGAGAGTCCATTTGCACCATAGACTTCCACTTAAAAAACAATTGGCAAAACAGATCATTTTCATCCATGCCCTCAAGTCCGCAAGTGCCTTTTCGATATTCTTCTGCGGAAAATCTCATTGCATTTTTGGCTATCGCTGCCATAGCTGCGATTCCCTTTCCATTCCATTGCCCTTCATACAAATATAGCAGATACAATGCGATTCCCTGTTTCATAAAGGTCCCTGTCCAGCCTAATGCTTCCGCTTTATTTAATCCCTTGTCCAACACATCCGCAAACTGCCCGTCTAAAAATCTGAGCAATAAAATTGTATTTCTATCCGGCCTGTTTTCTTCCCTTTCAGTGGATGAATAACTGCTTACATACATGCCAAAGGAATCGCTGCTTTTATGTACAGATAATTCCATAAAAATTTTTTGAAGTTCTTCCCTTTTCTTCCCGTTTTCACAGCCGTTTAACAGCAATCGAAAATAATTCAAGGCAGATGTATCGGATTCATATGCCGCAAAATAACACTTTTCCAGTAAGGGCATTCCCTCGTTTGCAGCAATAACATACTCGGCTGTTTTCAATGCCGCCCTGCTGCGCATAATATATTTTTTTGGTATCGTCTTCATCGCCTCAATTCCTATGGATACCATATCATTTGCCGCCGCATATTTCCCGTTTTCCAATATATTCAAATATAATCCCGGATGAACGGCAGCGTATTTTTCCGCATACTGAACCTCCAAGGAAACATCATTTAACAAATCAACGGCTTCCCCAATAAGGCGATCCGCATCATGCCCTGTCTTATCGCCGAGGTATGCAATCCATAACGGAAGAAATTCTTCAAACGCAGGTAATTCTCCGTCTCCATGCTGCATAATTGCTTCTAATGTGATTGCATCTTCCCTTGCATTTACAATAATTCCATACAATACTTCCGGGCGCTTGGCTGGCGGCACTGCATGATATGCACAATATACGGAATCAAGAATAATCTGTTCCAAGTCACAATTCAAAAGTTCATGATGCACCATATCCCCGAGCGAAAATTCTTCACCTCCATATTCATTATTGCACAGAATCTCCATTGCCAGCATTTGATTCCCAACTTCAAAGCCTTCCTTATACCTCTCTATGTCCACACAGATGTGCACAAAGTCACAGGCCTCCTGAAGCATATTGGAAATACCGCTGTTGTCCTCATAATAAAATTCCTCGCTGCTGTCGTCATACCAGTCATCATATTCTTCGTTCCATATACCGGTAATAGCAATTTCCTGTGAATCAATCGTCTTTAAATTATCCCTAATATGGCTATACATTTCATCGAAAGCAACATCTTTTTCTTCCTTTTTATCAGATGCCATTTCGGCTTTATTCCCCACGGATTTCAGCATTTCCAAAAATTCTTCCCTGCCATGCTCCGGGAAAACTCTCCCCATCTCATGGATAAAAGCGCCAAGCTGCTCTGTAGAATATTGCTCCGTAAGGGTATCTATCTCTTTTAAAAAATTTATCAGATTCATATTGGGTCCTCCATGCCACTCTTTGCAGGTATCTTTTTATCATCCAATCCATGAACATTATCAATCAATTTGAATTTATCTTACCCTTGCCATATAGAATTCATCCAAATACTTTCCATCTACACAAACCGATTTTCGTTTAATGCCCTCTATCTCGAAGCCGCTATTTGTGTACAAATGTTTTGCAGCTTCATTCTCACAAATTACAGTTAACTCTAAGCGGACAACTTTATTTTCTTCAGCCCAGGCATTCAATCTTTTAAAAAACTCTGTTCCAATTCCTTTGCCTCGATAATCCGTTAAGATACCAACAACGATATATGCAGAATGAGCGATACGATTCAATCTGCCTTTTTGTGCCGATATGTATCCTATAAGCTTATTATCTGTTTCGGCAACAAGAAGGAAGTCTTGTCTTTCCACAGAATCTCGTATCAAAGACTCAATTCTAGGAAGATTCTTTGTCCTTTCGCCCGGTTCGTATAACATATACTTTGTTTCATAATCCAATTGGTTCATCAAACTCCAAAATTGTTCTGCTTCATCCACAGATAGTTTTCTATACTCCATTTTCATATCCTCGCAAGTTCCGATTGTTTCTTTGATTATACCACCTCCGTTCCTCATTTACCACAAAAATATAGGGTATGGCAACCACCACGCCCCACACTTATTATCGTTCTAACGATTTCTCTATTTTCCACTTCTGCTCCTTCCATTCATTGTTCTCCACCACTCTAAGCAACAAATGGGAATTTAATCCCACCAGCAATAATCAAAGCCCCCGCTGCAAGCAACGG
>BLLT01000036.1 GCA_011958945.1 Lachnospiraceae bacterium
GCACGGCTTTATTGTGCAAGTTTGTGGATGCCGTGCCGACACAAACCCGGGATTGAAAATTTCAATCTTAACTTCTTGATTAAATGAAACCTATATAATTCGTTTTCTATTGAAAACATAAAAAGAATTGCTATTATGTAATTGTTTGTTCTTTTATTGTTTTATTTGTTGTCGTTTGCTTGAAAATATTGACGCTACTTCTAAAATATTCTATAATCAAATCAGCAGCCGTCCTGAAACGTTTGCACGTAAAATATACCCATGGAGGTCGTTTTATGGAAACCACATCACCACCTCTTTTTGCAGAGGAAAGAAGAAGATCTATTTTGAATCTTCTGGAAAAACAAAATAAAGTTTACGTTCCGGAATTATGTGAATTTTTCAATGTGTCCCCCGCTACCATCCGCACAGATCTGCGGGTTTTGGACAATGAAGGGGTTCTAAAGCGAACACACGGAGGCGCTGTAAATCTAAGCAAAGCCGCTTATGAGCCAACCTCTGATTTTAAGCTCTCTCAGAAAAACGCAGAAAAAAAGAGGATTGCCGAGTATGCTATAGAACTCATCAAAAACGGGGATACCATTACGCTGGATACGGGAACGACCACCCTGGAACTGGCGAAACTTCTTCCTTCCAGGCACGATCTTACCGTTATTACCAACGATATTGCAATTGCAACCTACCTGGAACATAATTCCGGCGCCAATATTATCATGCTGGGCGGAATCATGCGCAGAGGCTTCAATTGTACAGCCGGCTCCATGGCTGCAAAAATGATGGAGCAGTTCAATGTGGATAAGGCATTCATCGCCTCCAACGCCTTTTCCTTCGAAACCGGCTTTTCAACTCCCAGCGTGGAACAGGCGGAGATCAAAAGAGCTATGATTCACAGCGCTTCTACCGTAAATGTATTGATCGACAGTTCAAAGTTTAATTCCAGCGCATTTTACAGATTTGCGCAGTTAAAAGATATCGATCAATTAGTGACAGACAATCACCTTTCCTCAGGGGACGCCAGCCGTCTTCATTCATGCCACGAGACATTGAAAATCGCCATTGTTTAGTTTTTCTCTACATCATTTTCTTTTCGGAATCGGTTGCTATATACCGATTCCGGTAGAATGTCTCCAGATTTTCAAGCAGGCTCTGATACCCCTCGGTCATTTCCGCATATTCCGCTTTGCACCCTTCATTGGCCTTGATATATATTTCCTGACGTCTTAGTTCTGTTTTTTTATTCCGGTTATCTTCTGTTCCCTGTAAAATTCCCACGGCTTTCGCGGCAATTTTTGCCGTTCCCCGCAGAGCGGTATCCACTTCCTCACAGACGGCGACATCCACCCCCAATACATCCGCTTTGATTTGCCCAAACAATTTGGACCTGGCGCCTCCCCCCATGGTGTATAGCTTTTGAAATGCATACCCGGGATACATCTTTTTCAAAATGGACAGGTAAAAAGCGTATTCATAAGCGATTCCCTCCAAAATACTCCGATATAAATGTCCTCTGGTATGATTCCAACTCATCCCCACAAAGCTGCCCCTAAGATTAGGGTGATATGGCAGAACTCTTCCGGCAAAATGGGGGATGCAATATAGCCCGTCACTGCCTGCCGGAACATCCAATGCCTCCTTTTCCAGTTCTTCATAGGTGCCCCCCTGAGGGCCTGACAGCTGATCCCTGCCCCACCTCACACACAGTCCTCCGCCATTAATATATGCCATAGGATACCACTGATCCTTTTGGGGCGCCCGCATCAGAGTGATGACCTGATTGGCGGTGTCAGGGGCATAGGCATCTACCTTGCTGCAGAGCACCGAGGCGGTCCCAGCACAGTCTAACAGCGCACCTGTTTCAAGCACATTAGTGCCGTAAATAGAGGCCGCCGTATCGCCGCAGCCTGCGATTACAGGCGTTCCCGGCACAAGACCTGATTCCGCGGCAAATGACGAGGTGATTTTCCCTGCCACTTCAAAAGGAGACAAAATACGTGCCATTTTATTTTTTTCCACACCGAACCGGCCTAAAAGTTCATCGGACCATTCCAGTCTCAAATTATCACCGAACCCGGAATACTGCATACCCGTATGGTCGAAAAAAGACTCTTCCCCCCGCAACCCTGTAATCCTGCCGGTGATATACGCACCTATCGTCACAAATTTGCATACTTTTTTGTAAAGTTCCGGTTTTTCATGCTTCAACCATAAGATTTTCGGGCCATGGGTAAAGGAAATGGGGCCTCCCGTAATCTGTGTTGCTTTCTGTCCGCACTGCTCCTTCATCCATTCCACATAGCGGCTGCATCTGGTATCCAGCCATGAGTCATACACCGTCACGGCTTCCCCTTCCGTGTCAACCCCCATAATGCCCGCCATTTGTCCATCTATTCCCAAAACCGCAATTTCCTGCGGTTTTACACAGGATTTGGCAAGCAGCATCCGAATTGCCGCCAGAAAACCCTCATATATTTTCAAAGGTTCCTGCCACGCCACTCCGACCCTGGGGCTGCACACATCTAACGGAACAAAGGAAACTGCCACTCTTTCCAGGTCTCCGTCAAACAGTGCTGCCTTACATCCCTGGGTACCGATGTCTACACTTACTATATATTCCGCCATTTGTTCAATCCCTCCTTCCTCATAATCTGCCGTCTTACACCAAAGACTCCATCATAATTTCCAGTATCTCCTGATCGGTGGAAATCATCCCGTCTTTTGCCATTTTTCCTACGCTTTTGATGGTATTGTCTGCGCCGTCCATAGCCAGTCCTTCCCCTGGCAAAAAGGAGTACCCTTCTTTTGCCATTTCGTATGCCAATATTGCCGCTTCAAGGGCTGTTGCAATCTTGGATGCACAAGAGGGCTTTGCGCCATCGCAAACCATACCCCCTGCCGTACAGATCGTGTTAATAATGGTTTTTTCAATCAGTTCTTCATCCGCCCCCTCCAGCCATGCAATACCGCTGACAGCCCCTGCCGATGCCGAAACGGCGCCGCAGTACGCCGACAGTCTTCCTATAAAGCTTTTCTGATAAATGGAAATCAAATTGCTAAGTGCCAGCGCCCGGTATAGCCGCTCCTTTCCGGCACCAATCTCCCTGGCATATTCTATAACCGGCAAAGAAACTGTCATCCCCTGGTTGCCGCTGCCGGAATTGATTACCACGGGCATCGAACATCCGCTCATCCTGGCATCGGAACCCGCTGCCGCATAGGCTATAGCCCTGTGGCGGACATCGTTTCCAAAGCTTCTGAGAATAACTTTTCCCACGTTGACCCCATAGCAGGTCTTCAACCCTTCTTGGGCGATGGACAGATTACAGGAAATCTGCCTGTCCAACAGTTCTGCTATATCCTCTGTATCCACCTCCCGTACAAACTGAAAAATATCTCCTAAACGCAGGAGCGATTTATCACAGCCAATCTCATTTTCTTCCTCACACTCACTCTCCCTGTTTTCCCATAAGAGCCGGTTATCTTTCATAATTCTGACAACCTGTGTATGTTTCCCTGAAACAATTACCTCTCCGCTCTCATCGCCGGATTTAGCCAAAACGCTGATGTAAAGATTATCCACCTGGCGTGCCAGTTCGCATCGAATAATCTTTCGCTGCAACAGGCGCTTTACACTCCGCAGATCTTCCTTTGTTATGGCATCCAGGATTTCCAGCTTTTTCGTATAGTCCTTTGCGATAAGCCCCATGGCGGCGGCCGCCTCAATCCCTTTCATACCGCCTGAACCCGGAACTGTCACTCCTTTTACGTTCTTCACAATATTCCCGGAGCAGGTTACCCTGACCTGCTCCGGCATTTTGCCCAAAACGCTGCGTGCATAAGCCGCTGTAAATGCAATTGCGATAGGCTCTGTACACCCCAGCGCCGGGATCAGTTCTTCTTTCAGTATATGCAGATAGTTTTCGTATAAATATCTGTCCATTCTTTCAGATCCTCTGTTTTATGCATAAAAATTTTTACCTGCAGCAATTTCCGCGGCCACTTCATCCATTACCTCGCCGATGAGATGAAATCTATGCAGCGCATCGTGATTCCATCCACAGCCGCCAGAGAAAATAAACTTTGGACCGGCTGCTTTCATGGCTGTCTCCAGCCTTTGACGGATGGTTTTCTTAACCTGCTCCCTGTCGCCTCCCGACAAATCCGTACCGCTTTGGGCTACAGTTCCATCTGTACAGGACAGATATCCGCTGGATTTTAAGTCATGATCCAAGCCGCCCACCAAAACCTTGTCCGTCACTTCACGCATCTCCTTTAAACTCCTATGCTCTATATGAGTATCTGCCCAGTTGAACGCCTCTACCGGATAATCCAGGAACTGGTCTGCCGAATTTCTATCCCCATGGCATGAATGGGCGAGATTGAACCATGTCTTGTCCTTAATTGCATCAAGATTCCTAAGATCATATTTTCCTGCACATTCCTCATAAAGCTCTTTTCCCATCTTCTCGTACATGCCCATCTGGTAGCCCAGGAAAAATCCGTCTGCACCTGCCTCCACAAATGCTTCCATAAGCCGCTCGTTTGTTTCGGCTACTACTTCCATACCCATCAGCGCATATTTTTTAGAATTTTTAAACTGGGAAACGATTACCTCCTGATGGAAATGTCCTGCCGTCATCTCGCACATCCATACCACATTGCTGAAAATAGTGGGCAAAACCGGAACTTCTCCCTGATAGTGGTCACAGAGCCGTTTTACCACTTCAATTTCCCTGGCCAGGGCGCCTTTTTTCAAATCCGGCACCTTAATCTTGGCCCAATCATGAGGATCATTAATGGCAAATTGCAGGGTATTCATCCATGTATCATCCAGATAATGCATGGACGGACGGATTACCTGTCCAAAATCCTCCGTAAAATAAATACCATTGGGCATAACCTTAATAAAATCAAAATTATAATTGTCCTGATACTGAATGGTTGCAAGGGTAAAATCCTTTACATTCCGATCCTCCAGATTGAAATGCGGCCCCCACATGGAATAGGGCGGCCTGTCAAGCACCTTTCCCTCAAGTGCTGCCTGTACTCTCTGTTTGTGTGTAATCATTCTCTGTTACCTCCATTTTTTATTTTATTGGATGATGCTGGGGCTAAATGGCCTGTTTGGCGACACTGCCTGGCAGATTGTACAAAAATATTGTGCCAATGGATTTTGCACAATGGAGATGAGACTCAAAAATCGCGGAAGCCTCTGCTGAACACGATTTTCGCCTTAAGAGGCTCATCAGAATGTCTTGTGCAATGGAACGTGCACAAATTTTTGTGCATTCTGCCAGGCAGTGCCGACGGACAGGCTATTTGACCCCAATATCATCTTTATTTTTATACTTTTACCCATGAACCTGTCCGCCCGGACTCGGCTATGGCATCCAGAACGCGCATACACCGCAGCCCTTCCTCTGCCGTCACAAAGGCTTCCTTTCCCTCTGTTATGCATTCCACAAAGCAATCTATAATCGCCGTGGCGCCTTCTGATCCTTTTTTCGCCCATGCGCTCAGGTCATAGTATATTTTTTCCTGATTTTTTTTGTATATGGCTACCGACCAGGGATCTTCAAACAGTTTCATTACCCCTTCTGTTCCGAAAATATGGGTTTCCCTGTCTGTGCAGCCATAAGTGCACCATCCGGTATAAAGCATCCCCGAAAGCCCGCTTTCACATTGAAGTAAAATCATAGCGGTATCCTCATCCCGAATCAGTGTTCCATCCGATTTTCGTTTATCCAAGGTAGGCAGATGTGCCATAACAGAAGTAATCCGATCTCCAAAAAGCCAGTCAATGAGATCTATCCGATGGCATCCCACCGAGAGCATAACCCCGCCGTTTCCCTCGAACCGGTCAAAAAATGCGGTACGCTCTTCTTCCGTGCATCCCTGCTCCGGACCGCTGTGGGACAAATTGGTGCGAAAAGATAAGGGTTTCCCGATTACCCCTTCCTTTAGAAGTTCCCGAGCCTTCCAGTGGGGCTCATAAATCCGCTGATTATGGGAAATCATCAAAAGCTTTCCGCTCCTCACCGCCTCCTGCTCCATCTCTTTTGCCTGGGCTGCATTCATAGCCATGGGTTTTTCGCATAGGACATGCTTCCCGCTGCGCAGCGCAGCAATGGCAATATCATGATGGTACTGCTCAGGGGTACAGATGCTTACGGCATCCAATCCCGGATGGCACAGCATCTGCTCCAAATCCTCATAGACAGCAGCATGACAGTCTGCTGCCAGCTGGGCTGCCCGCCCTGGAACCGGATCATACAGGGCGGCCAGCTGTGTATGCGGATTTGCAAGATATGCCGGAATATGCCTTCCTCTGGCGATTCCTCCGCATCCTATAATTCCTACCTTCACTTTCATCCTCATTTCTCCCCACTCCCGCCTTAAAGTATTTCCACTTCCATTCCATAGACCCGCCCAATCTGCAAAATCAAAGGTGCCGCCTCCCCCTGTATCACAATGGCATGATGGGAGGAAAGGCATTCCATTACTTTATGCCCGCTGTTATGCTTATAGTGGATCAGCGCCCCGTTTCTGCAGTCAGAGCCGGGATAGCCTACATATTCTTCAATCTCAGCTTCTATCACGGTTATCTTTTTAAGATCCGCATGAATCTTGGCCAGAACCACAGGCCCGCATGCCATCCTGCAATCCACAGCAACCGCTTCGTCATTCACGATTTCCAACACCTTGGGCCGCAGTGCCCACTCGGTGCAGAAACTCTGAGGGGCAAATCCGAAATAGCCGCAATGCACGCCCAGGGCATAGTTATCGGAATCCGGAAGTTTCGGAAATTGTTCTATCTTTTCATGCTTCAAAGCTGCCATTCCCATGAGAAAAGGATAGAGATTGGTCATCATAAGCGGTTTGCGCAGGGCGCCGTAAAGTACCGTCTCGCTCAAAAGGCTGACCAGATCCCCTTCACATGCCCAGAGTATGTGGTCATACTCAAACAGCCAGTTCCAGGCAAGACAAGGGGTAGTGTCGGCGTAGAAGGATTCATTCAGGCAATTGCTCCCTACGCCCAGAACATTTTCTTTACAATTTACAATATCGCGGATCGCCATATAAAGTTTCACGGCACGTATGGCAGCCTCCTCGCTTACCGTACAGCAAAATCCGGCTCTTTCTTCCAACAGTTCTTTGGCGGCATCCCGATCTATAAGCTTTGCCTTTTCATTGACTTCCCTCCAGCTTTGAAAGATCACTTTCACGCCAAAGTTCTCCCGGATGCTTTGAATGCACTCCTTTTCCCACCAGAAAAATCTTTTAAAAATTTCAGACTGCATCCCCTCTCCCGGGCTATCCTGAAAAATCAGGAAACTTCCACCTTCCTTCATGGTCTGCTTTGAAGATATGGCACGGAGGATTACTTTTGCCATTTGGGTGTTATAAGGGGTAAACACATTATCCATATGAAGATTCTCACGCAGGTACGCCGCAATCTCCCAGTCCCACATTTCTACCGTTCCAAATTCCGAAGTCATCAGAATCACCGGCAGCTTAATCCCGGCGATTTCTTCCCCATGCACAAACACAGCCCCTATCATCTGGGGAAAAAGCACCCCGTGGGCTTTCTCCGGGATTTCCCCGCCCACCAAAACAGGCTCCAGAAATTCTGCCTGTTCCCCATAAAGCACTTTCAGCCGGTCTAGCTGCTGTGTAAGTTCTTCCTGCTCCCTCCGATTGATCTCTTTGAAACAGAGGGGCTGTAATATCGTTTTCATCATGCATATTCTCCCTTCTTACGCGATAGCCTCTAAGAGCCTATAGTGTTCCAGGTTTCCGATTTTCCGCAAGTTCTTTCTGCCGCAGGCAGGCCGTATAATGTCCGTTCCCCATGTCCGTAAGCTGAGGTTTCGTCTGTCTGCAGATTTTTGCTGCATAAGGGCATCTTGTGTGAAAGCGGCACCCCTCCGGGGGATCTACAGGACTTGGCACATCCCCTTCCAGATAAATCTCACGTTTTACCACATCCACATCCGGCACAGGAATCGCAGACATAAGCGCCTGGGTATAGGGATGGGCAGGATTGGAAAACAGTTCTGCCTTGTCTGCCATCTCCACGATGCTTCCAAGATACATCACGGCCACTCTGTCGCTGATATGCTTTACCACGCTTAGGTCGTGGGAAATAAACAGATAGGATAGATGATATTTTTTCTGGATATCCCGAATCAGATTCAAAACCTGGCTTCGTATGGAAACATCCAGTGCAGAGACCGGCTCGTCACATACGATGAATTCCGGATCCAGAACCAACGCCCGGGCAATAACAATCCGCTGCCTCTGACCGCCCGAGAATTCATGCGGATATCTAAGCATATACTCTTCCCTGATTCCCACCACCCGGGCAATCTCCATCACCTTTTGCACCCGCTCCCCGGGAGTTCCTATGCGGAATACATCCAAAGGCGCTTTGATAATTTCCATCACCGTCATTCTTGGGTTTAAGGAAGCATAAGGATCCTGGAAAATGATCTGCAGCCTGCGCCGCATTCTGCGCATGGATTCCTGATCCAATTCCAGCAGATTTTGATTTTGATAAAACACCTCTCCGCCGGTGGGTTCGATTAACCGCAAAATACATCTCCCCAGGGTGGATTTCCCGCAGCCGCTCTCCCCCACCAGCCCAAGGGTCTCGCCTTTACGGATTTCCAGAGAAACCTGATCCACCGCCTTTAGTTTTTTCCCCTTGGAAAGGAATCCCTTCCCAACGTCGAACTCTTTTGACAAGCCGCTAACCCGAATAAGGCTCTCCTCTTTGTTCATTCTGCCTCAGCCCCCTTCCTTCCTCATATAGAAAGCATCGAACCTGCCGTCCGTCCCTTTCGCATAATCCGGGATTTTTCTCTTTGCAGACAGGCATGGCACTCTGGCATCTGTCATAAAAGCGGCAGCCACACGGCATCTCCTGCAGCCCCGGAACCACACCCTCTATGGTGTAAAGCCTTTCCACATCCTTGCTTAAAGAGGGAATGGAGGCAAGAAGCCCTTTCGTATATGGGTGGAGAGGTTCTTGAAACAATTCTCTCTTAGATGCCTTTTCCACCACATTCCCCGCATACATGACCATAATCTCATCTGCCATCTCCGCCACAATGCCCATATCGTGAGTAATCAGTATAATTGCCGTGCCGGAAGTTTCCTGGAGTTGTTTCATAAGCCTTACAATCTGCGCCTGAATGGTAACATCCAGAGCCGTTGTAGGCTCATCCGCAATCAGAACCTCCGGGCTGCATGACAGCGCCATGGCAATCATCACCCTTTGCCTCTGCCCGCCGCTGAGTTGATGGGGAAACTGCTTCATTTTGATCTCAGGAGATGGAATGCCCACCTTCTTTAGCATTTCCAGTGCTTTCTCCTTAGCCTGCACTCGGGATAGCCCCTGGTGTACCATAAAGGGCTCCTCCATTTGCCTGCCGATGGTCATCACCGGATTTAAAGATGTCATGGAGTCCTGAAAAATCATTGCAATTTCGTTGCCCCGTATTTTGCACATCTCTTTTTTACTTTTATCAACAAGTTCCTGCCCGTGCATTTTGACGCTGGAGCCGCCATCCACTCTGGCACTCTTTTCCGGAAGGAGTTTGAGCATGGACATACAGGTCACGCTCTTTCCACAGCCGCTTTCCCCTACAATGCCCAGTGTTTTCCCTGGATAAACGGAAAAACTTACATCCTCAACAGCATTATAAAAGCCTTGTTTTGAGTAAAATCCCGTTTTTAAATTTGTAACTTCCAATATCGGTTCTGCCATATATGTTCCTCCGATTCTATATTAATACCCATGCCCTTTTCATAGCCTGCAAACTTTCGAGATTCCGGAAACCTACTGCTCACAGTTTCATTTTAGGATCCAGGGCATCCCGCAGGCCATCCCCAAAGAGATTGATGCTCAGCACTGTCACGAGGAGGCAGACTCCCGGCGGAATCCACATCCATGGCCGCATGGCAATCACCGAGACAGATTGGGCTGCATACAGCATATTTCCCCAAGACGCCTTGGGCACCTGGACGCCCATCCCCAAGAAACTAAGGCCCGATTCCTGTAAAATCGCGCTTGCCACACCGAAGGTAAACGAGATCAGAATGGGTGAAAAAGAATTGGGCAATATGTATCGAATCATAATTGAGAGGTTTTTTGTGCCCACCGCCCTGGCAGCTTCCACATACTCCTTCTCCCTTACAGACAGCACGCTTCCATAGAGCTGCCTTGCAAAGCCAGGCCATCCCATGATTCCTATGACGATCGTGGTGGAAGACAAAGACGGGCTCAGCACAGACACGAGCACCAGGATAAAAACCATAGACGGAAACGACATAAACACATCCGCCACCCGCATAATCACCATCTCCACCAGCCCTTTGTAATAGCCTGCCAGCATGCCAAGGGGAACACCGATTGCAAAACTAATCAAGGTGGAGACAAACCCTACATAGAGAGAAGTTCTTCCCCCATAGATTAATCTGGCAAATAGATCCCTTCCCGTATTATCCGTTCCCAGAATATGCTCCTTACTGGGAAATGCCCCGAAACCGCTGTATATCTCATATGGTTTTAGATCCATAATCACCGGCAGGATTAATAAAAGCAGGATTTCCAGGATGAGTATGCACATTCCTGCCATGGCAAGCTTATGGGTTTTAAACCTCCCCACCACGTCTTTGAAATAAGAACTGCGTTTCATGAACATCACCTCCTTTACTTCCTTGATACTCTGGGATCCAGCACTCCGTAGAGCAAATCTATGGCAATATTCCCAATCAGTACAAAGCTTGCAATTAAAACGGTTATCCCCATAATCGTCGGATAATCCCTGTAATTGATAGACTGTACCATTAACGTTCCCATGCCCGGCCAGCTGAATACCTGCTCCGTGATGATGGCTCCCCCGATTAATGCAGAGAGCGACAATCCAACCTGGGTTATTAAGGGAATCAATGCATTACGAAACGCATGAATAAAGATGACAGCTTGCTCCCTAAGCCCTTTGGCTCGGGCTGTCCTTACAAAATCATCCCCCAGAACTTCCAGCATGCTGCTTCTCATGTGCCTGGTATAAATACCCACATACTGCAGCATCAGAGTGACTACCGGAAGCAGCATATGCCGAAGCAGCATGGACAGGGATTCCCCGGCCCCGGTATCGTACATCCCGCTTGCTGGCAGAATGCCCAGTTGAATGCTAAAAAGATATACCAGTATCATCGCCGCAAAAAAATTAGGCATAGCCGCTCCGATGAAAGAAAACACAGAAGATGCATAATCCCATAAAGAATATGGTCTGTAGGCGGCGATAATCCCCAGGGGTACTGCGATGAATATGGCCAGGACCAAAGCCGTTACTGTCAGCATCAAAGTAGGGCCGATTCTTTCTCCAATCATTTCCGTTACCGGGCGCATGGTACGGTAAGACACCCCGAGATTTCCATGCAGAACATTTTTAAGCCAAATGATATATTGCACATAGATAGGCTGATCCAGGCCCATCTGCGCTTCCATCCTGGCCACATCTTCCTGGGTCAGGTTACTGGTGCCCGCCAGAATCATTTCCACCGGGCTGCCCGGCGCCAAAGAAGCCAGAATATAAACGAGTACTGTTATGCCAAAAAAGGTTACTGCTGCTATGAGCAGACGTTTTATTATGTACTTTCCCAAATGTGCAGACTCCCTTCGCTCCTGTTTTTTCAAACGGCACACCGCCTGTTTTAACTACTTGACAGTGTGCCGCCTGATTTTTTAATCTACTTTCCAGTTCCAGTAGTCAAATACTGACATCGACATATCCTCTGTTTTCATATTGCTAAGCCTGTTATTGTAAATCACCGTTATATCGGGGGAGTACAGGAAATAATAGCATTCTGCCTCTGCATGCCATAGCTGCAGTTCGCTGGCATATTCCTTAATCTCCTCATCTGTCAGCGCCGTCATGATCTTACTGAATAATTCCTGCCCCGTAGGATCCGTTACGTGGGATAAATTATACATGCCGCCTATGGTAAAGAAATCCTGGTTTTCCAACGGGTTGGCGCCATCGCTGGATGTCTTCATAATACCGAAATCCGCTTCCTTATCGCGCATCATCTGCATCATTGTGGAGAGATCCACAGACTGTACATTGACGGTTACGCCAATATTTGCCATATCCCTCTGGAATAAAGTTGCCGTCTGCTCCCTCAAAGAGTCCCCGGTCACTGTCAGAATCAGAAGTTCCTGGCTAAAGTCGAAGTTATTCTCTTCAAGAATTTTCTTGGCATTTTCCGGATCAAACTTGTTGCTGAAGCTTACCTGCGAAATAGCGGGATCATAGTACAGGTTATTGCTGGCATACATACCTTCACGGACGGTACCTTTGCCCCCTACCAGTTCTTTCACCATCTCTTCCCGGTTGATTGCCATATCAAAGGCTTGTCTTGTTTTTACATCGAACTTTTCGTTATCCACAATCAGCCATACATGCCCGGGGGACTGGAGGGATTCTACCACCAGGTTATCCTGGGATTCTGCCATAGGCACATCTGCAATGGGGAACGAAACACGGCTTCCCGGAATCAGGTCAACCTCCCCGCTCATCAAAGATGACAACAGGTTTGCAGATGCGATGCTTCGGATGACAAGCTTGTCAAATCCAATCTCTCCCATATAGTAATCTTTGTTCACGGTGTATACCACCCTCTCGCCGGGCACCGTGCTCTCATACCGGAAAGGGCCGTTTCCTACCGGATTGTTCCAGAAATCCGATTCCATAAATTCAGCAGGGGTTACATCCTTTAACAAATGCTCCGGAAGAACAAAGAAAAAGCTTGCCTGCTTTAAGAACATGGAACCTGACATAGGCTTTTTCATATTCATTTTCACAGTCAGGTCATCAATTTTTTCCACCTCTACGCTATCCGCGGATAATTCCACTCCGCTATCGTCAGTGCCTGCCACATTCTGCATCAGCTGGCGTCTGCTGGTTACGATTTCCCCTTTTGTAATCAGTTTGCACGTAAACACCACATCATCCGCCGTAACCGGCTCCCCGTCATGCCACTTGGCATTTCCGTTCAAATAAAAGGTGATGGACAAATTATCATCGGATACTTCCCATTTCTCCGCCAGGCGCGGGTAAACGCTTCCGGACATTCCTTGTGCGATTAGATTGTCAAAAATCTGGTTGCAGACCGTATCACCCATAACCCCTGTGGATGAATAGGGATTCAAACTATTCCAAGTCTGATCATAGGCGATGGTAACAATCTTTTCTTCCCCGCTTTCCTGATTGCCCGCCGTGTTATCGCTGTCACCGGATTCCTGCTCGCTTGTGCTGTCACTCTGGGGCTGGCTGTTGTCCGCCGAGGAACTGCCCTGCGCGGATCCGCCGCATGCACATAGCGTAAACCCTAGTATGGCTACTGTTACAAGTGCTAATGTCTTTTTGTACTTCATTATTTTCCTCCTTTTGTTTTCATATCTTATGATATGGTATTTTATGGTTATATATACTTTTGTTTCCTTTCGTTTTTTATTATTATATGTCTTTCGTTTCTTGTTATCAATAGTTAATTAAATATTCACTATAAGATTTATGCCCAAAATTATATGAAATAGAAACAAAAAAAATTAAGCCACAAGTTTAAATTTGTGACTTAATACTATATTTTACTATTTAATTCCAAATTTTAGCTATCATTATCGTTTATTATTGCTATAGCTTCATCCACACGCATAAACAATCACTCGTTTTTATAAAGGGCTTAAACTCCGAAATCACCTTTCATGGTTCGAACAGCCGGCAGTGTATTTTCCTGCAAAACCCAATTCGCACAATGTCCGGCTTTAAAGCTATTGGGAAAACATTTGTTTCACTTATGTAATCATCTCCCCAGTACCATATTCACAGCATCTTTCCAGCCCTTATACTTCTCTTCGGCCTTTTCTCTGCTCATGCAGGGCACAAAGGCAGTTCGTTCCATTCTGGAGAATAGTTCTTCTCTGTCATAAATCCCAAGTCCGATTCCCGCCGCATAGGCTGCCCCCATACCGGACAGTTCTTCTGCCTTTGGCACCTGTACGGGAATCCCCGCCACATTGCTCTGAAATTCCATAAGATATCTGTTTTTCGTAGGGCCTCCGTCTACCCGCAGTTCCTGGATTTTCACACCGGAGTCTTGCGCCATTACCTTTATAATATCTGTAATCTGATAGGCAATACAGTCAAGCGCTGCCCGCACTACCTCTTTTTGCCCTGTAGTCCTTGTAATTCCGCAGAGAATTCCTGCCGCCCTGCTATCCCAGTAAGGCGCCCCAAGGCCGGTAAAAGCCGGAACAAGATAAGCCTTGTCCTCCAAAGACGCTTCCCTCGCGAGTTTTTCTGTCTCTTTCGCCGAAGCAATCAGCTTTAACTCTTTTTCCAACCAGGTAATGACCGCCCCCGTATAGTTAATATTGCCTTCCAGCACATAGTTTATCTTCCCTCCCATCCCCCAGGCAAGGGAGGAGACTGCTCCGTGCTCACTGAATACAGGCTTTTCCCCCACATTCATCATCACGGAAGAACCTGTGCCGTAGGTAGCTTTGATCATCCCTTCTTTTATACAGCCTTGCCCGAACAATGCTCCATGAGAGTCTCCCAGCACACCGCAAATAGGAACTTTATGCTCTAAAAAGCCCTCAAAATCCGTCTCTCCATAGCAGCCATCCGAATCCGTTACTTTCGGGAGATTTTTCACTGGAACACCGAACTTCTCACAAATTTCTTCATCCCAGACCAGGGTACGAATATTAAAAAGCTGTGTTCTGGATGCATTGGAATAGTCTGTTTGATAAACTTTCCGGCCTGTAAGCCGGTAAACCAGATAGCTATCCACAGTGCCATAGCATAACCTGCCCCGTTTTGCCATTTCCATAGCCCCTTCTATATTTTCCAAAATCCAGGCAATCTTAGCCGCTGAAAAATATGGCGACAGCGGCAGTCCGGTTTTCGCCTTTACCATCTCTCCTGCCTGTGCAATTCTTTCACAGATTTGCTGTCCTCTGGCACATTGCCATACGATGGCATTGCAGACAGGTTTTCCATCCATTCCCCAGGCCAGGGCGGTTTCCCTCTGATTGCTGATTCCCACGCCCGCTATGGATTTTTGGGGGATTCCGGCCTTTTCCACCACCGTTTTTACTGTTTGAATGGTATTTGCGTATAATTCTTCCGGCGCGTGCTCCACCCAGCCTTTTTCGTTGACAATCTGCCTATGAGGCAAATCTGCTCTGGCAATCAAATCCCCCCGCCCGTTAAAGAGCAAAGATTTGGTTCCTTGTGTGCTTTGGTCGATACCAATCATATAATTTTCCATTTAAATCAACCCCATTGCCGTTTTTGCAATCCCTTCTGCATTAAGGCCATAATAATCAAATACTTCTTTGGAGGTTCCGGTAATAACCGGGGCATCCGGCAGCGACATAGTAATTACTTTTTTCGGGCATTCCGCCGCAGCCGCCTGGGCAACCATAGAGCCCAGCCCGCCAAAGGGCGAATGCTCTTCCACCGCAATGACCGCTTTCACTTCTTTTACCGTTTTAACAATGGCTTCCTTATCCAAAGGCTTTACGCAGTACATATCCAGGACGGAAGCATATACCCCTTTTTTTTCCAGAAGCTTTGCCGCATCATAAGCCGGTTTTACCATTTCTCCGCAGGCAATGATGGCTACGTCTTTTCCATCTGCCAAGACAGTTGCCTTATCCATTTCAAAGGGGCAGTTTTCTTCTTCGTAAATATCTTCCACCGGATTTCTCCCCACACGGACATAGGCAGGTTTTTCATCCTGCAGCAAAGCCTCTATCAGGCATTTCGTCTGATGCCTGTCGCTCGGCAGATACACACGCATATTGGGAATGGCAGACATAGCTGCAATGTCCTGGGCCGAATGATGGCTCATCCCTAGGGCACCATAACTGACACCGCCGCTGATGCCAATTAATTTTACGTTAGTATTGGAATATGCCACGTCTACCTTTGCCTGTTCATAGCTTCTGGTAGAAAGGAAGCAGGCCGGGGAAGCTGCAAATGACTTTTTGCCGCATTTTGCCAGACCCGCAGCGATACTTACCAAGTTCTGTTCTGCAATTCCCGTTTCCACAAACTGCTCCGGGAAGGCCTTTGCAAATGGAGCCAGGGAAGCAGACCCTCTGGAATCGCTGCATAACACCATAATATCCTTATCTTCTTTCGCTTTCTCCAAGAGCACATTACAAATAGCCTGTCTGTTAGGTATTTTATCCACGGGCAACCGCCTCCTTCCTTGCCGCAAAATCCGCTATAATCTGTGCATATTCCTCTGCTGAAGGAACTTTGTGATGCCACTGGGCCTTATTTTCCATCACAGAAGAACCGTAACCTTTTACTGTATTGGCAATAATGGCTGTAGGCTTCCCTTTTACGCACTTTGCCTCTTCAAAAGCCGCATTTAACTGATCCAAATCATTTCCGTCCTTTACATCAATCACATGCCATCCAAAAGAACAAATCCTTTCCGCCAAATCATCGTGCCCCATGACATCTTCTGTATTCCCAGAAATCTGCAGACGGTTTCTGTCAATCACTGCGCAGAGGTTATCCAATTTATACTGATGGCCGGCCATGAATCCTTCCCATACGGAGCCCTCCGCCAATTCCCCATCCCCCATAACCGTATAGACACGATAGCCCTGGTTATTTTTCTTTCCCGCCAGGGCCATACCCACACATACCGGCAGCCCATGCCCCAAGGAACCGGAATTCATTTCAATTCCGGGAAGCTTATTGTTTGGATGTCCTATGTATTTAGAGCCAAATTTGGAGAAATTCCCAATTACATCTTCAATATCCAGAAACCCCCTGGCTGCCAGTACCGCATAATAGGCCTCTACAGAATGGCCTTTGCTCATAACAAAGCGATCCCTGTCGGGGTCATCCGCTTTATCAGGGGAAATATTCATCTGGCCAAAATAAAGGCATACCAATATTTCCATTACGCTCATATCCCCTCCGATATGTCCGCCCTTTCCGGCAATAATCATGTCTACTGCATCTTTTCTTAAGTCAAACGCCTTTGCCTTTAAATTACCCATAATTCACCCCATTTCCTATTCGCCTCTCAAATATGCTTTGACCTCTTCTTCAATAGGATCATACAAATCCGGTTTCACTCCAATATATTTACACGCTTCATATAACACGGGCACAACGTCCTTGTGGATTCCCACACAATGATGAATATACGGCCCTTCCACCAGTTTTGCCTCCAACCTCTTTAAATTCTTTACCTCTACCCATACATAAGTGCCTTTTGTATAAGGTCCGTCCACCCCTTTTGCGCGGCCCAGAAGCAGAGAATATTCCCCATTGTCACCGTCAAACCGGCAAAGGGTCATGTCTCCGTGTTTTGCCTCCGCTTCCACTGCTCCCGGATGGTCAAATGCCAGAGGATAGCCAATAGAAGGCTTCTCTTTTGCCACAGAGATCGGGAACGGGCCGCAGTGCTGTAAAAGTTCCCCATTTTCATTGTCAGGATGGCGGGCCGTCCAGTCTGCAAAGAAGGTTCTATGCTCATCCATACCGGCCGCCTCTGCCATAAGCGCGGTAATCGCACCGTGAATATCCGTTTCACATACAACGGGAATCCCCTCTTCATTCAACAAGGAGTTAGCCGCACACGGCATAATTCCTATCTCACCTTGAAGCGCATTCCAGCACTGGATAGCAATGGCTTTACATCCGTACTTCTCAGCCAGGTTTCTCATTGCCGCTTTTAGGGCGGCTACATTTTCCAATTCGCTTTCTTTAATTTTTATGTACATATTTTCTTTACAATAAGCCACGACTTTTGCAACTTCTGTACCTTCTTCTTTCAGCCTTTTCATCTCCGAGATTAATTCCGGCATCGGAATCGGCGCAAGCTGAATGTTGAACTTCTCTAAAAGTTCACCCTCGTTGCACATAGTTGTCCAGAAATCAAAAGGCCTTGGCCCAATCTGCAGAATTCTGATAGAGCGGAATGTTTTTACCACATTGCACACTGCCAGAAAATCTTTGATTCCCCTTGCAAACTCTGGATCTTTCAAACGGCAATTGGTCAGATATGTAAAGGGAACCTGAAATCTTCTCAGGACTTTGCCCGTAGCAAACAAACCGCACTGACTGTCCCTTAAGCGCACCCCGTCTTCATCCGGACGTTCATCTCTCGGCCCCCAAAGCAGAACCGGCACATTTAACTCTTTTGCCAGCCTGGCGCATTCATACTCCGTGCCAAAGTTTCCATGAGGCAGAAACAAACCATCCACTTCTTCCCTTTCAAATTTCTCTGCTATTTTTATCCGGTCTTCCTCACAATACAAAAGGCCTTCTTCGTTGATATCCGTGATATCTACAAATTTCACCCCCAGTTCTTTCAGTTTTTCCCTGGTAAGATTTGCATATTTGATTGCGTCCGGAGCACTGAAAATACTCCTTCTGGTGGGCGCAAAACCAAGTTTCATCATTTTCATTCCATACCTCTTTCTTTCACATTCCAGCCTGCTCTTCTATTGCACCTTTATTATCTGAATTGCCATATACTGCCTGCCGGGAAGTTCCACCTTAAATCTTCCTTTGCAGACTCCCCTGCTTTCTATAGCCATATTCCATGTATCAATCACGTTTACTTCAAATTCCGATTCATCATCAAAATAGTACTCCTTAAAAGAAGGCTGCATGAAACTGAAATACATCAAATAGTAATCTTTGACTTTCTTCACCTTCTGCGCGCTCTCCTCGGGCACTGCCCAAATTTCATCCCATGGGCTTTTTTCGCAAGGGCATAGCCCTATCCCCGGAGTCTGGAGCAAAATATCATACAGAAATTGAAAACGTTTATGGCTTTCCCCGCGAAGCACACCGCCATGAGACCACCAAAGCACATCCTTATCATTCATATACGTCTCCCCATGCCCCGGATATCCCCCCCTTAAAGCGGCTTCCCAAAAACGCCTGGTCATTTCTTTCCCGCTGATATTCCCCCAGCCATGCTGAATGTTTCCTTCATATGCAATCTCATCCAAAACAATAGGTTTTTTATAAATTTCTCTCCATTCCTCCACCAATTCTGCCGATTTATATAGGTCTATGCGCTGAATGCTGCAATGCGTAATCCAGGGCCGGCGGTAATCGTAGAACTGAAGGCAGTTATGAATAGAACGCAGATGATTGTATGGATCTTTTTCACAAACCATCTTCGCATAGCGCTCCCAGTCGGCCAGTGACTTTTTAGGAAATAAATCATATTCATTTGCCAGCGACCACCAAATATTCCGGTAGGCGCTAAACCGGGCCAGCACATATTCCCAGTACAAATCATCCTGCTTTGCCGTCATTTCAGAAAACCCCCACCGGTCATAAGGATGCATCACAATCAAATCCGCCTCAATCCCCATATCCCGAAGAGCCAGAATACATGTTTCTATATGCGCAAAATGCGCAGTATTAAATCTCTGAAAATCCCAATGATTCCCTTCCGAAGCCCCCTGATATTTTCCAAAATTTTCTTTAGTGAGAACACTAGAGTCCATAGGCGTTCCTTCATATGGATAGGAACGGGGCTCTGTGAGATTGTAATCATAATGCTTGGGAAACAGGCAAAAACGGATTTTATTAAAAGCACTTTCCTTTAAGGATTCCAAAGTCTTAGCAATCATCTCATCCGACTGTAATGCCCACACATAACAAGTGGTTCCAATGGAATAATAAGGCGTTGCGTCCTCATAAGCAAAATGATACGTATTTGCCACCCGCACAGGCCCATGGTTTCCTTCTGTGGCGGGCGTCACGGCAAACTCCCCTTCTGCCCCTTCGTCTGCAAAAGTTCCCGCAACCTTAAATGTATATTCCCCCTCAAAAGAAGGCATAAAACGCACCTTATAGATTCCATCCCCATCATAAAAACCGTCCACTGTTACCTTCTCGTTCTTCCCAGTAAAACAGCCAAAAATATTATAATCCACAAAAGGATTTTTATCCGACTTTCCCCTTAGCACAATTTCCTGCACATCCCACCTTTCCACTTGCTTTTTATATCCGATTTCCTGCATAAAATCACCTCTTCCGCACCCTTTCTTACATTGATTCACATGTCAAAATTCCCGGCCACAAAGCTGGCCTGGAACTTTACAGCCAGAGCCTTGGATGCCCGGCCTCACATTTTGACCGCTCCGGCCATCCCTTCTACAAAATACCTCTGAAATATAAGATATACCGTCAAAACCGGAATCAAAGAAATCAAAACGCCTGCACATAAATACCCATAGTCCGTTCCGTGCTCTCCTACAAAAGTCATAAGCCCCACCGGCACTGTTTTCATCGTGTTGTCATTAATAATCACGCTGCCCAGAAGATATTCATTCCATGTGGCAAGAAAATCTGTAATCACCAATGTGGCTACTGCAGGCTTGGCAACCGGAAGTATAATCCGATAAAAGAGCTGCCATTTACTGCAGCCATCTATATACGCAGCCTCATCCATTTCCCTTGGAATTCCACGAAAAAATCCCCTTAATATCAAGATGCCAAAAGAAATGCCAAAACCAATATACACATAAAATAATCCAAAATAAGTATTTAACAATCCCAGTTTGCTGTAAATTACATTAATAGGCACCAAAGCCGTCTGCAAAGGAAGCATCATCCCAACCAGGAAAAAAACAAATACCCCTGTCCTATGGCGCATTTTCAGCCTGGTGAGGGCAAAGGCCGCCAGCGCCTCTATGAAAATCCCCAAAGGAACCTTTAAACCGGAAACGATCAAATCATTTTTCATATACATGAACAGCTTCCCTTTTTTAAAGGCATTGACAAAATTACCCCAGGCGGGATTTTCCGGAAATTCAAACAGGCTGACCCCTGTATAAAAATCCGCCTTACTTTTTACCGCCGTAGCCAACAGAGTAAACATAGGAACAATCCACAAAATAGCCAAGGCAATTAAGAGCATATATAAAATTATTTTTTTACATACTTTTTTTGTCTTCCCTTCCATACGTTCCCTCCCAATCAGTCCTCTTTTGCAGTAATAGAAATATAAGGAATAATGACCAGCATCATCATCAGCACCATGACACAGGCAATTGCCGTTCCGTACCCCACATTATTATACTGAAACACCTGGGAGTACATATAGGTGGACAGCATCTGTGTAGCATCTCCAGGCCCGCCTCCGGTAAGCCCCTGGACTACATCGAATACTTTCATAGCAGCGATAATTAAAGTGGCAATCACAATCACAAAAGTTTCTTTCAGCAACGGTACAGTTACAAAGAAAAATTTTTTCGCCCCATTCGCGCCATCAATGGTAGCCGCTTCCAAAATATCTGCCGAAATCCCCTGTAATCCTGCCAGGAATAAAAGCATCGGCTGCCCAATCGCCTGCCACAAAGATGCTGCAAACACTGCATATAAGCTTACTTTTGCATCCGAAATCCAGGTCTGGGAAAACTCCGAACCAATGGCTTCAAAAAAATCATTTATAAAGCCAAATGTTGGATTATAAATCCATCTCCATATAATGGCTACGGCAATGGGTGCTATGACACAGGGAAAATAAAAAAATCCCCGGAAAAAAGTCCTGCCTTTAAAACTTTTGTTCAAAATCAAAGCGAACCCCAGCGAAACTGTCATTGTTACAAAAATCGTCAGCACAATCCATATCAGATTGTTCCTCACCGCCGTATAAAAAACCTTATCCCCCTTAATGAGCTTCATATAATTTTCCAGCCCTACGAAAACTTTTTCCCCAATCCCATTCCATTTAAAAAGGCTGATAAAAAAGGAGTAGAAAACCGGAACTACAATTACGGAAAGATAAATGATTCCTGCCGGCAGCAAGAACAGCCATACTGCTTTATCTGTTTTTTCTCCGCTCTTCTTTTTTGTATTCACGCACAACCTTCCTTTCCCATATATCTGCATTTAAAAGGCTGCCATACGAAGCATTTATCAGAAATATCAATACATTCTCAGCTAATTAGCCGAACACATCTTTGAAACAACGGGCTCAAAGATAACGCAGGCCGAACGTAAAATGTATCAATATTCCCGATATACGCCGGATACGACAACCTTCTGATGTTCTGACATGCGAACGCATTCGTTCTTTATGTCAAATATTTACTTATTGTTATACGCTTCAATAGCAGCCTGAATCTCTGCACCTGCCTGAGCCGGCTCCATTTCACCGTTTGCAATGGCATCCTGGCAGTTAAACAATACATCAGCAACCTCCGTGGGGAAAGCCTGGTCTGTAATTGTAAACGTTCCATTCTCCTGCCCCAGTTTAATCAGATTTCCAACATTCGGCTGGCCTTCGGGCATAGGGGAATCCAGCGTTGGCATCGGAAGGCCGTAGCTGTCAGTATAATCTAAAACATGGCTGAAATAATAATCCAGGAATGTTACACAGGCATCCAATTCCTCTTCCGTATTCTTCGCATTGAACTGTGTCATATCTGCAAAAGAAGATAATCTGTTAGAACCGCCGCTCGGAAATGCAAAAGCGCCATATTGGTCCATATCCAATCCATTCTTCACAATGTTGGAATCCTGCCACTGGCCTTCCATAGTCATTGCACATTCTCCTGTAGACAGCGGCATCAGTGTATCATTGGCATCCATGGTTACAAAACCGTCTGGAAAATATCCTTTATCCACCCATTCTTTATATTTTTCGAATGCCTTTGTCACGTTTTCATCGTCATAGCTCTTATCAAAAGTATTCATCTGGTCATGCGCATCCGCACCTGCATAATGCTCAATCAAAAGCTCTACGTAACGCATCACATGCCATCCGTTCAATCCCCCTGCATACATAGGCGTAATGCCGTTCGCTTTTAATGTATCGCAGACTTCCTCAAACTCTTCGAAGGTAGCAGGCACCTCCACACCGCATTGTTCAAATAAATCTTTTCTATAAAATACCCCAAGAATGCTGTAACCATTAGGATATCCGGAAATTACCCCATCATAAGTACAAAGTGCCAATGCATTTTCATTAAAGTGTTCACTCCACCCATTCGCCTCGGCATAATCATTTAGGTTATAGGTCAGCCCATTATCTACATAAAATCCGCCTAAACTTCCCCCAAAATTAAACCACATATTGGGAAGCGTATCGGAAGATGCCGCCACCTTACAGGCATCTTTCATTCCGTCGGTATCATAATAGGAAATGTTAACCTTAATATTTTTATTTTCTTCATGGAATGCCTCCACAACCGGCTCATAATAATCCTGCTGCGTGCTGAGAGCCCAATAAGAAACTTCTACCACATCCCCTTCTTCTTCCCCTTCAGATGCATCCCCCTTTGCAGTTTCTTCTTTTCCCGCATCTTCCTCTGCCGTTTCCTGGTTATCCGTTCCGTTTTCCTGGCCTTCACTGCCTCCACACCCCATAAGAGCCGTTGACATGACCATCACAGCAGCCAGCAGCAATGCTTTTACTTTTCTTGCCTTCATAATAAAATCTCCTTTCATTTATTCATATACTTTTTCAAACGCTTAGCGTAAATGCAATATTTATATAAATATTTTATATAAATATTTTCCGCTTTATTTAAATCAATTTTATCATTTATTTATATATGTTTCAAGATATTTTTATTTATTCTAGCTATTTTACATATTTTTCATCTATATATAAATATTTTTTGTTTATCTTGTATGTTTTTATCTGTATCAAAACAAATTATTGCCACTTTGTTTGTATTATTTATATAAATTTTTATATAAATTTTTATATAAATTTTTATTTCACTTTTTTACCATTTTCCTCGTGCACGAAGTGCACATCCTGCCCGGAGGGGTTTTGTACAACACAAAAAAAGAGAGGCAATTTTATCCTCTCCCTTCCGTTGCTATTTTATTCTTTACTCCTTCATTTGTTTTACACTGTTTCGTTCTACAAATACCGTACACACCTGTGTTTTTGTTTTTACCTTCATATCCCCATTTAAGACTTCCACTAATTTTTTTACTGCTATTCTTCCCATCTCCTGTTTCGGTACGCGCAGCGTTGTAAGCGGTGGATTGGAAATTTCGCTGAAAGGCAGGTCATCAAACCCTACCACAGAGACATCCTCCGGAATCCTGTAGTTCATTTCCTGAAGTGCTTTCATCGCCCCCAATGCTATCATATCATTGTCGGCAAAATATGCCGTAGGGAGTTTCGGAAAGCCCTGTAAATATTTTAACATATCTCTGTATGCCCCATTCATTGTTGTAGAAAGCGTAACCATATATTCTTTTTTCACCGGAAGCCCTCTCTTCTGCATGGCTACACCATACCCCACTTCCCTGGAGCGGAAAGCTTTAATACGATAGTCTCCTTTTAAATATCCAATTTCTCTGTGCCCTTTCTTAATCAGATACTCCACTGCCAATCTTGCAGAATCCGCATTATTAATTAAAACACCATGAAAGGACATATCCCATGCCCAATAATCAAGCATCAAAAAAGGGCAGGATGCACTCTTATAAAGTTCTACATCCTCCTCCATTAACTCCGTACCGAGAAGAATCACCGCACAAGTATTGTCATGTATAATCCAGTCTACCTGCTCCTCATAATCTTCGTCCTCTTTATTTAAAGAGCAAAGTACCATTTCCATCCCTGCCGCTCTGCATTCCTTTTCAATCCCATCGAACAGCAGGGAAAAAAAAGGAGTATCATCAATAATTTTTCCATTATTTTTAAATATTACCAGTTTTACACGCATAATTTTAGATTCGCTGATGTATCCTATTTCCTTTGCCACACGAAATACTTCTGCCGCAGTCTCTTCATTGACGCCTCTTTTATGGTTCAAAGCATTAGAAATGGTTGCAGGTGAAAATCCTGTTCGTTTACTAATATCTTTGATGCTTACTTTCATACCCTATCCTCTACCTCTCTAAATATTTTTCGTAAATTTTTATATTATCATAGCAACTTTTT
This sequence comes from Lachnospiraceae bacterium, assembly GCA_011958945.1. Taxonomy (GTDB): domain Bacteria; phylum Bacillota; class Clostridia; order Lachnospirales; family Lachnospiraceae; genus Kineothrix. The sequence continues at coordinate 24,988 of BLLT01000036.1, forward strand.
TTACAAAAAACAACCTTAGATTTGATGACAGCATATATTTTCGCAACAGTTCAGCCTTTCGGCTTCCCTGTTA
>BLLT01000037.1 GCA_011958945.1 Lachnospiraceae bacterium
GGAAAATAAAATGCTTAAGGAGCCCCTTATCCCATCCCGTGATGTGCCCGAAAAATATTTTACAATTCAGTCAATTTGCGGTAATAAGCGGAATATACATGAAGAAGAGAGAATGGCCGGGAGGAGATTGGAATGGATAAAATGGGAAAAGTAAGGGGGAGGAGTCAGGAGAAACCTCAGATGGGAAGTATGATAAGCGGAGAGGGTGTTCTGTTTATGCTCAAATGCCTGCTTTTGTCCTATGTGCTGACCGCAGGGCTGCTGTTGCTGCTTGCGGTGCTGCTGTATAGGTTCAGTTTACAGGAGAAGGCAGTGAATATCGGGATTATTGTCATATACGTAGTGGTGACTTTTTTAGCCGGATTGCTGGCAGGGAAGCGGGCCGGCAGCAGGAAATTTGTATGGGGGCTGTTAATGGGCGTCCTGTATTTCGTGGTATTGGCGTTAGTTTCTTTGGCGGTAAACCGGAGTGTGGAAGATGTGGCTACTAATTTTGTCACTGTTTTATGCCTGTGCTGCGGGAGCGGAATGCTTGGGGGGATGCTTTCTAATTAAGATTCGTGTGTCAGTATGCCAGGCACGCTCCGCAGCCAGGGCTTTTGACGCCTGAATCACCACCTGAATCCAATTAAAGAAAAATGTGAAAAAATGCTTTTCCTTGGAGAAAAACTGTGCTATACTACTATAAGTTCGTAATAAGTACATCTAAAACAAGGAGGCTTTGTGATGAAACATATAAAGACGTTAACCACAAGGGATTATAAAGAATCTATGAAAAAAGGCGGATGTGGCGAGTGCCAGACTTCCTGCCAGTCGGCTTGTAAGACATCTTGTACGGTAGGTAATCAGAGCTGCGAGAAAGTGAAATAATTTCGCAGTTTCTGAAAAGGCCGGAATGAACTGCAACGGAATAACCGACTGAGAAAATAAGGACTTCGTAAGCAGCGATTGGTGTCGCTGCTTATTATATGCATGCGGATGTCCAAACGAAATGTGCCAGCATATAACTGGCGGCTGCCCGGTGTGGCAGGCAAGACAGAAAAAAGGGCATGCATGGCTTGGATGGAATGTACAGGAGAAAGAGAAAGGGATTGGTGAAGTGATACATCGCTATAAAAACAATGGATACAATATTGTACTGGATGTAAACAGCGGTTCGGTGCATGTGGCGGATGATATTGTTTATGATTTGACCGGGGCAGTGGAGGAATTGCTGAATCAGGGGAACATAACCGAATACGGAACGCTTATTCAGCAGTTAAAAGAACTGGGGCTGCCTTATGATATGGAAGAAATAGAAGAAGCGGTAAAAGAAATTCTGGAACTGAAAGAAGCGGGAATGCTTTTTGCACCGGATATCTATGAAAATTATATCGGGGATTTCAAAAAACGGGAGACTGTGGTAAAGGCGCTTTGCCTGCATGTGGCCCATGATTGCAACCTGGCCTGTAAATACTGCTTTGCAGAGGAAGGGGAATACCATGGGAGAAGGGCGCTAATGAGCCTGGAAACAGGGAAAAAGGCTTTGGACTTTCTGGTGGCAAATTCTGGAAACCGGATAAACCTGGAAGTGGATTTTTTTGGCGGCGAGCCTTTAATGAACTGGCAGGTGGTAAAGGAACTGGTAGCCTATGGAAGAAGCCTGGAAGAGCCATTTCGCAAAAAATTCCGTTTTACGCTGACAACCAATGGTGTGCTCTTAAATGATGAAGTTATGGAATTTGTCAACAAAGAGATGAGCAATGTGGTATTAAGCATTGACGGAAGGAAAGAAGTGAATGACAGAATGCGTCCTCACAGGGGCGGACAGGGCAGTTACGATGAAATTGTTCCGAAATTCCAAAAACTTGCGAAAAGCAGAGGACAGAAGGACTATTATGTAAGAGGAACTTTTACAAGGAATAATCTGGACTTTTCCGAAGATGTGGCACATCTGGCAGATTTAGGGTTCGAGCAGATTTCCGTAGAGCCGGTGGTGGCCGGGCCTTCCGATGATTATGCGTTAAAAGAAGAGGATCTGGAGACTTTATTGGCCCAATACGATAAACTGGCGGCGGATTTGCTGGAAAGAAGAAAAGCCGGAAAGCCCGTGAATTTCTTTCATTTTATGATAGATTTGGAAGGCGGCCCATGCGTAGCCAAAAGGCTGTCGGGGTGCGGCTCCGGAACGGAATACCTGGCCGTTACGCCTTGGGGGGATCTGTACCCCTGCCACCAGTTCGTTGGAAAAGAAGAGTTTTTGATGGGTAATGTGGAAGAAGGGGTATTGCGTACTGATATCAGGGATGAATTCAAGTGCTGCAATGTGTATGCCAAAGAAAAATGTAGGAACTGTTTTGCCAAGTTCTATTGCAGCGGCGGATGCGCAGCCAATTCCTACAATTTCCACCAAAACATCAATGATACGTATGATTTAGGCTGCGAACTGCAAAGAAAACGCATCGAATGCGCCATTATGATAAAAGCGGCACTTGCGGAACTGGAATAAAAATAAAAAACAGCACTTGCCCGGACGGCATCCAAGGGATAAATCCCTGAAAATTTACAGACGCGAAAGCGGCCGGGAATTTTCTGCAAAAGAAGAAGGAAATAGGTACTGGAAGGGCAAGTGCGGAACTGGAATAAGAATAGGAGAAATGAAAGATGAAAAAGAACAAGGCGATTATTATTCTGCTTGTAATGGTTCTGGCCTTATGCGGGCTTTCGTATACCGCAGTGGAAGGCATCGGAACAGAAAAAGCAGGGGCGGCATCCGGCATCAAGTTAGGCCTTGATTTGGCCGGGGGCGTGAGCATTACCTATCAGGTAGTGGGGGAGGAAGAGCCTTCCAAGGAAGATATGGCGGATACCATTTATAAGCTGCAAAGGCGTGTGGAAGCCTACAGTACGGAAGCACAGGTATATAAAGAGGGAAACGACAGGATTAATATAGAAATCCCGGGTGTATCCGATGCCAATGCGATTTTGGAAGAACTGGGCAAGCCAGGTTCCTTGTTTTTCCTCTCCGAAAAAGGCGCGGAAGGGGAACTGAACTATACGATGTCCATGGACGAAAACGGCGGAGTGGTCTACGTTATGCTCAGAGATATTGAAGAACTGCAGGAAGACGGTTCCATTCTCCTGGCAGGAACGGATGTACAGGATGCCCAGGCCGGCAGTATGAGCGATGATATGCAAAACAGCCAGTTTGTGGTGGGGCTGACTATGACCCCGGAGGGAACGAAGAAATTTGCAGATGCCACATCCAAAGCTTATCAGAACGGGGAAACCATAGCTATTTATTATGATGATAAAATCATCAGTGCCCCACAGGTAAATGCAGTAATTAGCGATGGGAATGCCCAGATTACGGGAAGTTTTACTTATGAAGAGGCGGACAAGCTGGCTTCCACCATCCGTATCGGCGGGCTGAAACTGGAACTGGAGGAACTCCGTTCCAATGTGGTAGGCGCACAGTTGGGCAGCGCGGCGATAAATACCAGCCTGAAAGCGGCGGCAGTAGGTTTTGGGCTCGTGGTTATCTTTATGATTTTTATCTACTGGGTGATGGGCGCAGCGGCGTCTTTGGCGCTGGGCATTTATACTGCGTTAATTGTTGTTATGCTTAATTTGTTTGAAATTACGCTTACACTGCCGGGGATTGCCGGTATTATCCTGTCCATTGGTATGGCAGTGGATGCCAACGTAATTATTTTTGCAAGGATAAGGGAGGAACTGGCGACAGGAAAAACAGTGCAGTCTGCGATTAAAATTGGCTTTTCCAAAGCTTTTTCCGCTATTTTAGACGGCAATGTAACTACGTTGATTGCCGCTGTGGTATTAGGCTTTATGGGATCAGGTTCGGTAAAAGGCTTTGCACAGACATTGGCGCTTGGTATTATCCTGTCCATGTTTACGGCTCTTGTTATTACGAAACAGCTGCTGAAAGCTTTCTACGCGGTAGGGCTGAAAAAAGAATCCCTTTATGGTGTAGGCAAAGAAAGCAAGAGGATTTCTTTCCTGTCAAAGAAGAACATCTTCTTTGCCGTTTCTGTAGTAGTGATAGTGGCAGGCTTCGTGGTGATGGGCATAAACCAAGGCACAAAAGGGAGTGCGCTGAATTACAGCCTTGAATTCGTGGGAGGAACTTCCACAAACGTGACCTTTAATGAAGACAGGACGATTGAGGATATTGACAGCAGTATCGTTCCGTTGATTGAAGCGATTACCGGTGACGGGAATGTACAGACACAGAAAGTGGCGGGCACCAATGAAGTAATCTTTAAGACAAGGACACTGACCGTGGAAGAGAGGGAGCAGTTTAAAGATGCTATGGTGGAGAATTTCTCAGTGGATGCGGAGAAAATTACAGCAGAAACCATTAGTTCCACTATTAGCAGCGAAATGCAGTCGGATGCGGTTTTGGCTATTCTAATCGCTACCGCATGCATGCTCATTTATATATGGTTTCGTTTTAAGGATATCCGGTTCGGTACGAGCGCAGTGCTGGCATTGGTGCACGATGTGCTGGTGGTGCTGGCATTTTATGCGGCAGCAAGAGTGTCGGTGGGAAGCACATTTATCGCATGTATGCTGACGATTGTAGGCTATTCCATCAATGCGACCATCGTTATTTTTGACAGAATCCGTGAAAACCTGGCGATGCTGGGCAAAAAAGGAGACTTGCAGGAAATGGTAAACCGGAGTATCAGCCAGACATTATCGAGAAGTATTTTTACTTCTTTGACTACCTTCTTCATGGTGGTATCGCTGTTCATCTTCGGTGTAAGCAGCATTCGTGAATTCGCACTGCCGCTTATGGTTGGTATTATTTGCGGCACATATTCCTCTGTATGCATCACAGGCGCTTTATGGTACGTGTTCAGGACGAAAGTGGTGAAGAAAGAAAAGTGAGGCCGCTGTCGGTGAAGCCTTTAATGAAGCATTTTCAGCCTTATGGCGTTGGGAAAGGGCAGGCAGGCCGGGAAAAAGAGAGCATATATCCGAATGGGTGCAGGCAGAAACAATAGTGTATAAAAATCCCCCGCTGGAAGCAGAAAATGGCTATGGAATTTCCGGTGGGGGATAGTATTTATAAGATGATGCCAGGGGCAAAAGCACCGGCGGCGGAAGGCTTCTGGCATTCAACTCTTTTCAGGGAAAGGATTCAAGTATCTATGGCAAAGTGGTTTGTAATGGCGAAAAAGGCGGATTTTGGGAAAATTGCTGCTAAGTACCATATTGACCCGGTAATTGCCCGGCTGATTCGCAATAGGGATGTGGTAGGGGATGAAGAAATCTATAAATATCTGAAAGGAGGGCGGGAAGATCTATATGCCCCCTCTCTTTTGAAAGATATGGATAAAGCGGTGGCCGTTTTAAAGGGGAAGATTGATGGCGGGGCCAGAATCCGGATTATCGGGGATTATGATGCAGATGGCATTTGCGCGTCTTATATTCTTCTAAAGGGCCTGACAGCCTGTGGGGCAAAAGCGGATACGGTGATTCCCCACAGGGTGAAAGACGGGTATGGGCTGAATGAAACTTTGATAGAGGAAGCGGCAGAGGATGGGGTAGATACGGTGGTAACCTGCGATAACGGGATAGCGGCGACCTCCCAGATTGCCTATGGGAAAAAACTTGGGCTTACCGTTGTGGTGACGGATCATCACGAGGTTCCCTATGAGGAAGGGGAGGACGGCAGCAGGCTGTACCAACTGCCGGATGCAGCAGCGGTGGTGGACCCTAAAAGGGAGGACTGTACCTATCCTTGCAGGAATATTTGCGGTGCCCTGGTGGCCTATAAACTGGTGCAGCAGCTCCTGGAAGAATATGTGCAAAGCGAAGACACCGGGAGCGGGAAGAACGAGGTGTTGGAAGAACTGCTGGAAATCGCAGCTTTTGCTACTGTTTGTGATTTGATGGAGTTAAAGGATGAAAATCGTATCATCGTGAAATGCGGCCTGGAAAATATGAAGCAATCCAGGAATTTAGGGCTGAAGGCCCTGATAGAAGTCTGCGGGATAGAGCCGGAGCAGCTTTCTTCTTATCATATCGGGTTTGTCCTAGGCCCATGCATGAATGCCACAGGGAGATTGGATACAGCGAAGCGGGCATTGGAACTTCTGCAGAGTAAAAGCAGGGCGGAGGCTGTGGAAATTGCCCAGGAACTGAAAAACCTGAATGATATCCGCAAGGAAATGACGGTAAAAGGAACGGAAGAGGCCATTGCCCATATTGAGGAAGAAGGATTGTTTAGGGACAGGGTATTGGTGGCATATTTGCCCGAAGTGCATGAAAGCCTGGCTGGGATTATAGCCGGGAGAATCCGGGAAAAATATGGAAGGCCCGCATTTGTACTGACCAAAGGGGAAGAAGGGGTAAAGGGTTCCGGGCGTTCGGTGGAGTCTTATCATATGTATGAAGAAATGAGTTCCTGTAAAGAGTTTTTTACAAAGTATGGTGGACACAAAATGGCGGCTGGGCTTTCGATGCGGGAAAAAGATGTAAAAGCTTTTCGTGAAAAAATTAATGAAAAATGCAGCTTGACCGAGGCGGATTTGGAGGAGAAAATACATATTGATGTGGCGATGCCATTATCTTATGTCACGAAAGAACTGGTTCAGGAACTAAAATTACTGGAGCCTTTCGGTGAGGGGAACAGGAAGCCGGTTTTTGCCCAGAAGGATATACACATCTTGAACGGAAGAGTGATGGGGAAAAACAGAAATGTGGGGAAATATGGCGTGACGGATGGAAGTGGAAACTATTTCGATATGGTGTATTTTGGAGATTTGGAGGCTTTTGATAAGTTCCTTGTGGAAAGGGCGGGGGAGTATATGGTGAATAGGCTTTACAGTGGGGAGCGGGTGGATATTCCCCTGAATGTGATTTACTATCCGGATATTAATAAGTATAAGGGGAAGGAGAGTTTGCAGATTGTGATGAAGGGGTATTGTTAGGAAGGCTGGGCAGATTCCGTAACAGGGAAGCCGAAAGGCTGAACTGTTACCGGATTCCCGTGAACAGGCAGATATTATTGTTGCCTTTCTATTGTTGCTATGTTATACTTTTTACAGAGCATATTTCTAAATAATCATTTCAGAAGGATTCTAATACTCTTTGAACATTCCAGGAAATAAATGCTTTACAATCCAGAAAACAACAGTATAAGCAGGGGATTTCCAGAATGTCTCCTGTAAAAGGGGGAGAGAGGATATGGATAAGGATACTATTAATAAACGTTATTTGTCCGATAACAGGCGTTATGCGGATTTGATTAATGGTTTTGTATTTCACGGGGAACAGGCAATTGTTCCGGATACTTTGATGGATATGGATTCCCAAACCGGGATTTGGAAGGAAAATAGGTATACGAAAGAAGGAAGGAAAGTTCCGGCTGCTGGGAAAAGCAGAGGTAGGGGAAGAGGCAGCCGTGATCTGGTAAGGAAAGCGGCTATCGGCATAAACTTTGCCGTGATTGGAATCGAAAAGCAGGAGGAAGTGCATTATTTGATGCCTTTACGGGCGATGGGATATGATGCGGCGGAATATGAACGGCAGGCAGCTGGCATAGGGAAAGAGGTGCGGAGGCTAGCAGGGATAAACAGTGCCGAATTTTTATCCGGTTTCAGAAAGGACAGCCGGCTGTATCCGTGTATTACATTGGTGTTATATTTTGGTGAGGAATGGGATGGAAGCCGAGATTTACATGGAATTATAAATTTTAAGGATATTCCGGAAAAGCTTGGGGAACTGGTAATGGGGGACAATGCATACCGCGCCATGGAGGAAGACGCTTATGACATGATAGCCATTTATGCGAATGCAAAAGAATTGACGAACGTGAAGGCAAGCTGCAGAAAGAAAGGAAAAATAAATATGTGCAAGGCTTTGAAGGAAATGATTGAAGATGGGAAAAAAGAAGGAATAGAAAAAGGGATAGAAAAAGGGATAGAAAAAGGAATAGAAAAAGGGATGGAGAAAGGCTTGAAAAAAGGTATAAAAAGGGGTCAAAACAGAATTAATAGCTTGAATTTAAAATTAGTCCGGGATGGGAGGACGGAGGATTTGATGAGGTCATTTCAGGACATGAAGCTACAGAAACAGTTATTGAGAGAATATAATTTATAAGGAATTTGGCTGCCAGGTTTTTGATGAAAGATAATGGCAGGATATGGCCAATTAGGAAGAGAATGAAACCGGGATATAGACAGATGCGGGAAACTATAGGCATCATAATGAAGAAATGGGGGCTAATGGATATGATCTTGACAGTGACATTGAATCCAGCGGTGGATAAGACATATACAACGGGGGCGCTGATGCTGGGCCAGGTGAACCGGATGCGGACGGCGAATAATATTGCCGGCGGAAAAGGGATTAATGTGGCGAAGATTCTGCGCCAGTATGGTTATGATGTGATGGTAACGGGATTTTTAGGCGGCTATACGGGGCAGTTTATCGAGGGGTGCATGAAGGAAATTCATGCAAAGTGCCGATTTACCCATGTGGCCGGGGAAACCAGGAGCAGTATTAATGTGATTGCGGAAGACGGCTATGTAACGGAGATTTTGGAGCCGGGGCCTGCGGTGTCGGCCCAGGAACTGGAACAGTTCATGGAGGAGTATAGGAAGGCAGCGAGGGAGTGTGAATTGATAGTGATGTCAGGCAGCGTGGCAAAGGGAATATCCGCGGATATTTACAGACAGCTTGTGGATGTGGGGGAAAAGTCGGGCAGGCGCTGTATTTTGGATACCAGCGGCGAAGCATTGATTCATGGAATAAAGGCAAGCCCTTTTTTAATAAAACCTAATCAAAAGGAACTGGAATATCTGGTGGGGCATAGACTAAAGGATATAGGGGAGATTAGGGATGCAGCCGAAAAGCTGCGCCGGACGGGAATCAGACATGTGCTTGTTTCCTTAGGGAAGAAGGGATTGCTTTCGGTAACGGAGAAGGCGGCTTTGTGGGCGAAAGCACCTGCGGTAAAGACAGTGAATACGGTAGGGAGCGGTGACAGCGTGGTGGCATCATATGCCATGTCCATGTTAAAGGGCGAAGATGATGAAACGGCGTTAAAACGGGCGGCGGCTATATCGGCAGCGCATACGGCAACTTTGGAAAGCGGGGATATTTTGCTGGAACTGGCAGAGGAACTGTTGGAAAAAGTACAGATTGAAAATATATGATGTCCGAATCCTATAATATAAAAAGAGTTGGCCCGGCGGCCAACTCCTAGTGACTGACAACGCTGCGGCGTAATTTCCTATTATTTAAAACAGAAAAGCCCGGCAGTACCGGACTTTTCTTATATTCTTATGAGGGGGGAGATAGTGAGTTTCTCAACTATCTTGTATTTACTATAAAGCTTAAATATGTTCAAAATGTGTCTAAATTATGTAAAAAGCATAAAGAACATTAAAAATATTTAAAGCTTTCCTAAATATGGAATACTTAAAGCATAAAAGTTGAAAAAAAAGGGGATACATGATATTCTTTATTAAGTTATAGAAGGGCATGGTCATTAGAATGAAAAAATTAAGTCAATTGTTGGAAAAGATAGAGTATAAGTGTGTGGCAGGCAGCCCGGATGTTTCCATAGATGAGGTGGTATATGATTCCAGGAAGGTCTCGGAAGGCTGTCTGTTTATTTGTATAACGGGGGCAAACGCGGATGGGCATGAGTTTGCGGCTTCGGCGGTGAAAAAGGGTGCCAGGGCACTGGTGGTGGAAAAAGATATTCCGATAGGAGATATGAAAGATGTGACGGTGATACGGGTGGAAAATACCCGTTATGCCCTGGCATTTGTTTCGGCGGCCTGGTTTGGGCATCCGGCGGAGAGAATGAAGGTTATCGGTGTGACGGGAACCAAGGGCAAGACGACCACCACTTATCTGGTGAAGTCCATCCTGGAAAAGGCCGGACATAAAGTGGGGCTGATTGGAACAATAGAGGTGATTATCGGGGAGAAAAGAATACATGCGGTGAATACGACCCCGGAATCTTATCTTTTGCAGGAATATTTATGGCAGATGGCAGAGGAAGGCTGCGATGCGGTGGTGATGGAGGTTTCTTCCCAGGGACTTAAGCTGCATAGGACACAGGGTTTTTTCTTCGACATAGGTATCTTCACCAATATAGAACCCGACCATATCGGGCCTAATGAGCATGAAAGTTTTGAGGAATATCTGATGTGCAAAGGGCTTCTGTTTGGGCAGTGCAGAGTGGGGATTGTCAACAGGGATGATGCCCATTATGAAAAGGTGATAGAAGGGCATACTTGTGAAATAGAAACTTACGGTTTCGATGAAAGGGCAGATTTGCGGGCGGAAAATCTGCATTTGGTAAAAGAACCGGGGGAACTGGGCGTCCGTTTTGATGTAAAGGGCCTGATGGATTTTACAGTGGAAGTGACGACGCCGGGGAGGTTCAGCGTGTATAACGCATTGACGGCTATTGCCATTTGCAGACATTTTTGCGTGGATGAGAAAATGATTAAGAAGGCATTTTTGGAAGCGAAGGTCAAGGGAAGGATAGAAATGGTAAAGGTGTCCGATGATTTTACGCTGATGATAGATTATGCCCACAATGCCATGAGCCTGGAAAGTCTGTTGAGTACATTAAAGGAGTATGAACCCAGGCATTTGGTCTGCCTGTTTGGCTGCGGGGGCAACCGTTCCAAACTGCGTCGGTATGAGATGGGGGAAGTGAGCGGGAAACTGGCGGATTTGACCATTATCACCTCGGATAACCCAAGGTTTGAAGAACCCCAGGATATTATTGAGGATATTAAAACAGGTATTGGAAAAACCGGGGGCAAATATGTGGAAATCTGCGACCGGAAAGAAGCCATTGCCTATGCCATAGATCATGGCGAGCCGGGAGATATCATTGTCCTCGCGGGAAAGGGGCATGAGGATTACCAGGAAATCAAAGGCGTGAAATATCCGATGGATGAAAGGGACCTGATCCGGGATATCTTAAAGGAGCGGGGATGGAAGAAAGATTTGCAGACATTATCATAGATATATCCCACGAAAAGCTGGATAAAACATTTCAGTATATCATTCCGGACGAATTGAGGGATAAGGTAAAAACAGGATCCTGTGTAAGTGTACCTTTCGGCAAGGGGAATTATCTTAGGAAAGGGTATGTAACAGGCCTTAGCAGCCGGGCGGAGTATGCCCCGGAAAAACTGAAAAAAATAGCGGATGTGGAAGAAAAAAGCATGGATGCGGAAGGAGGCTGTATTGCCCTGGCCGCATGGATGAAAGAGCAGTATGGCTCCACCATGATAACCGCTTTAAAGACAGTGCTTCCGGTGAGGCGTAAAATAAAAGGCATAGAAAAGAAAAGCTGTAAACTGCTGATTCCAGTACAAGAAGCACAGGAACTCCGGGAAGGCTGTGCGAATAGGAAACAGACGGCAAAAGCAAGGCTGTTAGCGGAGCTGATAAGGATGGGGGAACTGCCCATGCCCTTGATTACAGGGAAGCTTCATGTATCCGCCCAGACAGTAAAAAGCCTGGAGAAACAGGGTGTCCTGGCGGTTATTTCAGAAAATAGCTACCGGAATCCGGTGAAAATATCAAGAGAAACCATGGATGCCAGGATGGAGGCTTATGGGGCAAAAAAAGAACTAAGCCCTGGGCAGCAAGAGATTATCTCCCATATTTTGGGGGATTTTGATGAAGGGAAAAGAGATACTTGTTTGATTCATGGGATTACAGGAAGCGGAAAGACGGAAGTTTACCTTTCGGTGATAGAAGGGATGGTTAGGCGGGGAAGGCAGGCTATCGTGCTGATTCCGGAAATTGCTTTGACATATCAGACTCTTCTGCGGTTTTATGCCCGCTTCGGGGAGCGGGTGTCGGTGATGAATTCCACCCTGTCCCAGGGGGAAAAATATGACCAGTGGGAACGGGCAAAGAAAGGGGAAATTGATGTAATGATTGGCCCGAGGTCCGCGCTGTTTACGCCATTTTCAAAGTTAGGGGCAATTATCATAGATGAAGAACATGAAAATACATATAAAAGCGAATCCATGCCGAAATATCATGCCAGGGAGACGGCGGAAAAAATAGCATCCATGCAGCAGGCTGTGGTCATCCTTGGATCGGCTACCCCTTCCCTGGAAGCTTACTGCCGGGCCAAAAGCGGGAAATACCGGCTGTATGAACTGACAGACAGGCAGGCAGGGGGAAAATTGCCTTCGGTTTATACCGTGGATTTGCGGGAAGAATTAAAACAGGGAAACCGCTCCATATTCAGCAGAAAACTCCATGGGCTGATACAAGAGCGGCTGGAAAAAAAGGAGCAGAGCATTTTATTTTTAAACAGGCGGGGATATGCGGGGTTTGTTTCCTGCCGCGCCTGCGGGTTTGTGATGAAATGCCCCCATTGCGATGTATCGTTATCGGAGCATATGGGAGGAAGGCTGGTTTGCCATTATTGTGGATATGAGCATCCGGCGGTGAAGAACTGTCCGGAATGCGGCTCTAAATATATTCTGGGGTTTCGTGCCGGAACACAGCAGATAGAAGAGGCGCTCCATAAGGAATTTCCGGGTGCAAGAGTTTTGCGCATGGATGCGGACAGCACCCGCACCAAGGACAGCTATGAAGAGATTTTAAACGCTTTTGCCAATGGGGAGGCGGATATCCTCCTGGGAACTCAGATGATTGTAAAAGGGCATGACTTTCCCAATGTGACGCTGGTGGGAATATTGGCGGCGGATTTATCTTTGCACATCAATGACTACCGGGCAGGGGAGAGGACTTTTCAGCTGCTGACCCAGGCGGCAGGGCGGGCCGGAAGGGGAAAGAGAGCCGGGGAAGTAGTGATTCAGACCTATGACCCGGAGCATTACAGCATCGTTCATGCGGCCAATCAGGATTACAAAGGATTTTATGCAGAGGAAATGATGTACCGGGAGATGCTGCTGTATCCGCCTGCAGCTCACATGCTGGCAATATTGGTGGCTTCCCCGAAGGAGGAGGCAGGCAGGGGGCTGGCGGAAGAAATTGGCATCCTGCTAAAGAAAGAATGGCCGGTGATAGGGCCTGCGCCCGCTTCTGTAGGGAAAATCCAGGACATTTTCCGTTTCATGATTTATGTGAAGCATATGGATTATAGGAGGCTTATAGAAGCGAAGAATACGGTGGAAACCTTTTTGGCGGAAAGAGAGGGGAAAGGGATGGCTGGGAAAGAAGCGGTCCAGTTTGACTTTGACCCGATGGGAGCTTATTAGTAAAGCAGTGTAGTTTAGATAGAGAAGAAAGGATGGATTGATATGGCGATTCGAAACATAAGAGAAATTGGGGATGGGGTATTGAATAAGAAGTGCAAGGAAGTAAAAGAAATGACGCCCCGCACAAAAGAGTTGATTGAGGATATGTTAGAGACGATGTATGAGGCCAATGGGGTCGGGCTGGCGGCGCCGCAGGTGGGAATATTGAAGCGCATTGTTGTGATTGATGTGACGGGGGAAGATCCTTATGTAATGGTGAACCCCAGAATCCTGGAAGTAAGCGGGGAACAGACCGGGCATGAGGGGTGTTTGAGCGTACCGGGAAAAACAGGGGTTGTGACCAGGCCCAACTATGTGAAGGCGGTAGCCTATAACGAGAATATGGAATTGTATGAAGTGGAAGGCACGGAACTTTTAGCCAGGGCAATTTGCCATGAAATGGATCATCTGGAAGGGAAGCTGTATGTAGATATGGTGGAAGGCCGGCTGATGGATGTGGAAGAACTGGAGGACGAAGAAGAGTAGCAGATTGGAATGACGAATTTATTCCCGCGAGCAACGAGCCAAGCGGCATGCTTAAATCCAACCAAAGGTTGGATTGGACATTTGGCGACTGCATGAAAGTTTGCAGGCTGTGGAAGGGGTGTGGTGATTAGAATGAAGATTATATTTATGGGAACGCCGGATTTTGCATCAGGTGCATTGGAAGCGGTTGTTAAGGCAGGCCATGAGGTGGCGGCAGTGGTAACGCAGCCGGACAAGCCGAAGGGAAGAGGAAAAGAAATGCAGATGCCGCCGGTTAAAATATGTGCATTGAAATATGGGATTCCGGTGTTGCAGCCGGTGAAAGTCAGAGAGCCGGGGGAAGTGGCTAGGCTGGCTGCTTTTGGGGCGGATATTTTTGTTGTGGCCGCTTTTGGGCAGCTTTTGCCGGAAGAAATACTATGCCTGCCAAAATTTGGGTGTGTGAACATCCATGCGTCCCTTCTTCCCAAATACCGTGGGGCTGCGCCTATCCAGTGGGCAATTTTGAATGGGGAAAAGGAAACCGGGATAACAATTATGCAGATGGACAAAGGCCTGGATACAGGAGACATATTGATGATGCGGGCAGTTCCCATCGAGGAAAGGGAAACAGGGGCGTCCTTATTCGATAAATTGGCCGAAACAGGGGCACAGCTTATTGTGGAGGCATTGCCCAAGATAGAGAAAGGGGAACTTAAGCCGCAGAAGCAGAACGAAGCAGAAGCCAGTTATGTGGGTATGCTGAAAAAATCGCTGGGGCTTATCCGATGGGAAAAGGATGCACTTTCCATCGACCGGTTGGTTCGCGGACTAAATTCCTGGCCCAGCGCGTATACTTATTACCGTAAAAAGAACTTGAAAATCTGGGAATGTGAGGCAGTTTTGGAAGAAAACGGCCATGAAGGGATGGAAAATACGGCGGGCAGGATAGAAAAGGTGGAAAAGGATGCCTTTTACGTGAAAACAGGCAGAGGGCTTTTGAAAGTGACCCAGGTACAGCTGGAAGGGAAGAAGAGAATGGCAGTGAAAGATTTCCTGCTGGGATATCCTCTAAAGAGCGGGGATATACTGGGGGGAGTGGAGAATGTGTGAGAAGAATGGAGGTAGATGGATATGTATGGATATTATTTTGACCCAACATATGTGCTCGTGTTGATTGGGGCTGTATTGTGCATGGCGGCTAGCAGCAGCCTGAACAGTACTTACAACAAATATGCAAGGGTGCGTTGCATGAGCGGGATGACAGGGGCGGAAGCGGCTGCCCGGATTTTGAGCCAATCAGGGATTCACGATGTGAGGATAGAGCATGTAAGCGGTAATTTGACAGACCACTACGACCCAAGGAATAAAGTGCTTCGGCTGTCGGATGCCACATATCACGCCCAGTCAGTGGCGGCCATTGGAGTGGCCGCCCATGAGTGCGGACATGCCGTGCAGCATCAGGAAGGCTATACGCCGATAAAGATAAGGGGCGCTTTAGTTCCGGCGGCCAATATCGGTTCCAGGCTGGGGCTTCCCCTTGTGGTGTTGGGGATAGTGCTGGGGCTAAGCCCTGCTTTTGTACAGATTGGAATATGGATATTTTCCCTGTCCGTATTGTTTCAGATTGTGACTTTGCCGGTGGAGTTCAATGCATCTTCCAGGGCTTTGGCAATGCTGCAGGATTATGGGATCACCAGGGGAGAGGAAACGGATTATTGCCGCAAGGTACTGCGGGCTGCGGCGCTTACCTACGTGGCGGGGGCGGCATCTTCTATTTTGCAGCTGCTCCGTCTGGTTCTTTTGACCGGCGGCAGAAGAAGGGACGATTAAGAAATGAACCTACGGGAATTGGTATTGGATATGCTGATGGAATTGGAAAAGGGGAAGGTTTACAGCAACATTTTGATAAGGAATGTGCTGGATAAGTATGATTACCTTCCCGCAAAGGATAAAGCCTTTATAAAGCGGGTAACGGAGGGCGTCTTAGAGCGCCGGATACAGATAGATTATGTTATCAATGCCTATTCTAAAATACCGGTGGAAAAAATGAAGCCGCTCATCCGCAATCTGCTGAGAATGAGTGTGTACCAGCTGCTTTTTATGGATGGGGTTCCGGATTCGGCAGTGTGCAATGAGGCCGTGAAGCTGGCGGCAAAGCGGAAATTCCAGTCTTTAAAAGGGTTTGTGAACGGGGTGCTTCGCAATATTGCCCGCCGGAAAGAGGAACCGGCGCCGGATAAACAGGCACATCCAATAGAATATTTATCGGTGACTTATTCTATGCCGGAACATTTTATTAATGACTGGATGAAGACTTATGGGGAGGAACGGACAGAAAAGATGCTACAGGCCATGCTGGAAATTCATCCGGTGACCATTCGGCTGAAAGAGTCTCTATCCGCAAAAGAGAAGGAAGCTTTATTTTTGGAAATGGGCAAAAGGGGGATAGGAGCGGAGGCTCACCCTTATTTGCCTTATGCGTACCGTTTATCTCATGTGGACGGGGTAAGAAATATTCCCGGATTTAACCAGGGACTGTTTGCCGTACAGGATGTGAGTTCTATGCTTTGTGTGGAGTGTGCAGGAATCAGGGAAGGCAGTTTTGTGGTGGATGTGTGTGCAGCACCGGGCGGAAAGAGTCTGCATGGGGCGGAAAAGGCAGGGAAGACGGGGCAAGTGCTGGCACGGGATATTTCGGATGCGAAGGTAGCCCTGATTGAGGAAAATGTCAGACGGCAGGGATTTAACAATATAAAAACAGAAGTTTTTGATGCGCTGGAATATGACGGCACATTGGAGGAAAAAGCGGATGTAGTCCTGGCGGATGTCCCTTGCTCCGGGCTTGGAATATTGGGCAGAAAACGGGATATTAAATATAATATGACACAGGAGATGCTTTCTCAGCTCCCTGAAATGCAAAGGGAGATATTAAGTACGGTATGGCGCTATGTAAAGCCGGGGGGAATCCTGGTATACAGCACATGCACGATACGCCGTGAGGAAAATGAAGAAAATGCCAAGTGGTTTTTGGAAAATTTTCCTTTCACAGCGGAGGATATCAGTGGGAAAGTGAGACAGATTCCTCAGGCGGAGACGGCTGTAGAAGGATTTTTGCAGCTTTTGCCGGGGATTCATGAAACGGATGGTTTTTTTATCGGGGTATTTAGGAGAGAACTGTGAGGAAGAATTCCCAAGTCCGCAAAATACGTGAGTAGTAAAAAGATGCACCAAAATGCAGCATAGAAATGAGGGAAAAATGAAGGGTACGAAAGCGGATATTAAGTCCATGAATTTGGAAGAATTAAAAATAGAGATGGAAGCGGCAGGAGAGAAATCCTTCCGGGCCAAACAGATGTATGAATGGATGCACGGAAAATTAGTCAGGGACTTCGATGAAATGACCAATCTTTCGAAAAATCTTAGGGAAAAGTGCAGGGAAAATTATTTGCTCACTGTTTTGAAACCGGTGAAAGTGCAGGAGTCTTCGTTGGACGGAACAAAGAAATTTTTATTTGAATTGCCGGATGGAAATACGGTGGAGAGTGTGTGGATGAAATATAAACACGGAAATTCGGTCTGCATTTCTTCCCAGGTAGGGTGCCGGATGGGCTGCCGCTTTTGCGCCTCTGCCATTGACGGCCTGGTGAGGCCTCTTGCCCCTTCGGAGATGTTGGAACAGGTCTATGCCATTACATTGCTTACTGGAGAGAGGGTATCCAATGTGGTGGTGATGGGAATGGGGGAACCGTTAGATAATTATGATAATCTGATAAAGTTTATCAAGCTGCTTACCGATGAAAATGGCCTTCATATCAGCCAGCGTAATGTGACAGTTTCCACCTGCGGGCTTGTTCCTGAGATGAAAAAACTGGCAGAGGAAGGGCTGCAGATTACTTTGGCTCTGTCTTTGCATGCCGCAGATAACGAAAAGAGGAGGCAGCTGATGCCGGTGGCGAAGAAGTATACGTTAGAAGAGTTGATGGAAGCCTGTGCTTTTTATTTTGAAAAGACGGGCAGGCGTATTACTTTTGAATATAGTCTGATAAGCGGGAAAAATGATAGGGAAAAGGATGCGAAAGATTTGGCCGGACTTGTGGGCCATTTGAACTGCCATGTCAACCTGATACCCGTAAATCCCATAAAAGAGCGGGATTTTGTATCAAGTTCTTCCGAAAAAGTGATTGCATTTAAAAATAAACTTGAAAAATATGGAATAAATGTTACTATAAGAAGGGAAATGGGAAGAGATATTGATGGGGCGTGCGGTCAGCTAAGGCGCAGGCAGCTTCATCAATAATGCAGGAGGTTTCGTTGTGTTAAAGACATTTTCCGTTACGGATATTGGAAAAAGGAGAAAACTGAATCAGGATTATGTATTCGCATCGGAAAAACCTTTGGGGAATCTTCCGAATATATTTATTGTAGCCGATGGCATGGGGGGGCATAATGCAGGAGATTATGCATCGAAATATGCGGTAGAGACGATAAAGAAGGAGATTGAGGATTCTTTTGAAAAAAATCCGGTGAAAATATTGGGAAAGGCGATAGAGTCTGCCAACAGCCATATCAGGAAAAAGGCTATGGAAGAGGAACGGCTTCGGGGCATGGGAACAACGGTGGTGGTAGCCACCTGCCTGAAGGATAAGTACTTGGAAGTGGCCAATGTGGGCGATAGCAGGCTGTATGTGGCAAATGACCGGGAAATACGGCAGATTACCAGAGACCATTCCCTGGTAGAGGAAATGGTGCGCCGGGGAGGCATTGACAGGGAATCGGCCAGAAGCCATCCGGACAAGAATATTATTACCCGGGCGGTGGGCGCAGAAGATACGATAATGGCCGATTTTTTTGATGTGGAATTAAAACCGGGGGATATTGTGCTGATGTGTTCGGACGGATTGACTAATATGCTGGAAGACGAAGAAATCCACATGATATTGAGCAGCCAGAACAGTGTGGAGGAAAAGGCGGAGGAATTGGTGAAAGCAGCCAATGACAACGGGGGAAGGGATAACATTGCAGTAATACTTATGGAACCCTTTGCCAGTGAGGAATAACACGAAGGCTGGAAATCCAGGATTTTCAACCGGAGGCTTTTCCGGGCGTCATCAGGCGTTTTGGATAAGGCTCTCAGCTTTGAAAGGAGCAAAGTTATAAGATGATTAAAATAGGAATGATGATTGGAGACCGATATGAAATACTGGAAAAAATTGGCACTGGGGGAATGTCAGATGTATATAAATCGAAAGATCATAAATTAAACCGGTATGTGGCAATTAAAGTCCTGAAACAGGAGTTTTCGGAAAACGCAAATTTTGTTTCCAAGTTCAGGGTGGAAGCGCAGGCAGCTGCCGGGTTAATGCATCCCAATATTGTGAATGTTTATGATGTAGGTGAGGAAAACGGCATTTATTATATTGTGATGGAGTTGGTAGAAGGTATTACCCTAAAGAAATATATTGAAAGAAAGGCGAGATTGTCGGTAAAAGAGGCAGTCAGCATCGCTATTCAGGTTTCTATGGGGATTGAGGCGGCACATAACAATCATATTATACACAGAGATATCAAACCTCAGAACATAATCATATCGAAGGAAGGAAAGGTAAAAGTTACGGACTTTGGTATAGCCAAGGCGGCTACCAGCAATACCATTACCAGCAATGTAATGGGTTCCGTTCATTATACTTCGCCAGAGCAGGCACGGGGGGGATATAGCGATGAAAAGAGCGATATTTATTCCCTGGGCATCACTATGTTTGAGATGCTGACTGGGAGAGTGCCGTTCAATGGGGAGACAACGGTGGCAATTGCCATTAAACATATTCAGGAGCCGCTTCCTTCCCCCAGGGATTATATACCGGAGATTCCCCTCAGCGTGGAGCAGATTGTATTTAAGTGCTGCCAGAAAAGCCCGGACCGGAGATATCAGACAATGGCTGATCTGGTAACGGATTTGAAGCAGTCGTTGATTAATCCGGATGAAGATTTTGTAAAAATGGTCAACCCGGACGAAGAGGCATCCACCCGCATGATTACAGATAAGGATATGCTGCAGATAAAACGGCAAAGCGACAGAAGGGATTCCATGGATGAAGCCCTCCGTTTGAAAAAAGATGTCCGGCGCAAGTATTACGATGAAGATGATGACGAAGATGAAGAAGAAATGCTAAATGAGGAGGAAGAGGAAGATATTGAAGAGGATATGGATGAGGAGGAAGAGGGATATGATTCCAAGATGGAAAAGGTAACAACGATTTTAGCCGTGGTTGCTGCCCTGCTCATCGGATGTATCGTGTTATTCTTAGTAGGAAAGACGTTGGGGATTCTGCCTTTTGAGGGTCTTGGTTTCCAAAAAGAGGAAGATGCCGCGCAGGAGGATGCGGGGAAAGTGGAAATGCCCAAGGTAGTGGGGCGTCAGGTAGAAGAGGTGAAGACGGAGTTGCTGGGGCTGGGTTTAACGCCGGAAATCAACTATAAGGAAACGGATGAGTACGCAGCGGGCCTGGTATTGGAGTGCAATATAGGTATCGGCCAGATGGTGGATTCCCAAACGGAGATTAAACTTACGGTAAGTGCCGGCGCCAGCGGCGTGGAGGTGCCGGATGTAGCCGGAATGTCAACGGCACAGGCTGTATCCAGCCTGGAGCAAAAAGGCTTCGTAGTAAACCGGACGGAGAGTTATGATGCAGGGGTGGAAAAGGGAAATGTAATTTCCCAGTCTCCGGAAGGCGGCACGAAGGCGCCCAACGGGTCAGCGGTCACCATACGGATTAGCCAGGGGGCTGAGGACAATAAGGTCAGGGTTCCCGATTTGATAAGGCTTTCGGAAATGGATGCCATGGCGACTATTACTGAAAGCGGGCTGAATGTGGGCAGCGTAAAAGAGGTGAACCATGAAGATGAATCGTTAAACGGGCTGGTTTGCTACCAGAGTTATTCGGTGGGGTCTTATGTAGACCCGGGAACGGCGATTGATTTGCAGGTAAGTATCGGCCCCAAGCAGGGTACCTATAGTTATGTTGGGAGTATAGAGGCGCCTTCCGCAGCGGAAGACCCGGAATATAGGGATGGATTAAATGTAACGGTTACGATAGATACGGCGGATGGGATACAGCTGTTAAATACGAGCACAGCATCTTTCCCGATTTCCGTAAATTACACGGGAATACGGTCGGCTACGGGAACTGTTACTTTCACTTATACGGTAACTACGGATGCAACTACCCAGACGAACCCGGAAACAGGGGAAGTAACCACAACGGAAGGCAGCGCGGTACAGAAGACTGTGTCCAGGGAAGTGCAGTTTACGCCGGAATCGTAAGCGAAGGGATGGAAGAAATGAAGTTCCACTAAGGTTGCCAGGAGGCATAGAGGTATGGCAGGAAACGGGATTATTGGGGAAACTGGAAAATATAAAGAAGAAAATAGGTATATACATGGGAAAATCGTGAAGGGGATTGCCGGATTTTATTATGTATATGGGGAGGATAACAGCGGAAAAGGCAGCCGGATATACGAATGCAAGGCCAAGGGGATTTTCCGCAAGGAGAATAAGAAACCCCTGGTGGGCGATGATGTACGTATGGAAATCCTGGAAGAAGATGCCCAGACCGGAAATATTGTGGAACTTCTTCCCAGGAAAAATGAACTGATACGTCCGGCAGTGGCGAACATTGATCAGGCGCTTGTTATATTTGCGATAGTGAAACCGGAACCAAATTTTAACCTTTTGGACCGGTTTCTTATTATGATGGAGCAGCAGGGGTTATCCAGTATTATTTGTTTTAATAAGCAGGATATCGCTACCCAGGAAGAAAAGGAAGCGCTGGAAAAAGCTTATGGCTCCTGCGGCTGCCGCATATTATTTGCCAGTGCCAAAAAAGGGGATGGCATAGAGGAACTAAAAGGGCTGCTGCATGGTAAGACTACGGCGGTAGCGGGCCCCAGCGGGGTGGGAAAATCATCCATTATCAATTGCTTAAACCCGGAAGCATGCATGGAAACCGGGGAAATCAGCAGAAAAATTGACCGTGGAAGGCATACTACCAGGCATTCGGAAATCGTAGCCTTGCAGGAGGGGACTTACATTATGGATACGCCCGGATTTACATCTTTAAGGCTTTTCCATATGGAAAAAGAAGAACTGCCCGGATATTACCCGGAATTCGTTTTCTACGAAGAAAAATGCCGTTTTTCCGGCTGTGCCCATATAAACGAACCGGACTGCGGGGTGAAGATGGCTTTGGACGAGGGGCGGATAAGCAAGGTACGGTATGAGAACTATAAGGTTTTGTATAGGGAATTGCAGGAAATGAAGAGATATTAGAGGGGGCAAGACTCGAAATGGCCGGATTCCGTAACAGGGAGGCCGAAAGGCGGAACCGTTACATGCCAAGCGCAGGCAGGGCATTCATATTGACTGATGTGGGAATTTCTTGTATGGATTCGGTGTTCTGGCAGTTTTGGGGTTAACGTATATTATGGGTAAAAATATTGAGGAGAAAACTGGGAAGGCAAATACAGAGGAGAACAGGCAGTTCCGTATTTTATCTGCACTAGGCATCACTTTTGTCGTTGCAGGGCATTTGGGGTATGGAGTGTTTGATATGGGAGGGCTATTTCCATATTATTCTTTTCATGTGTTTATTTTCCTGTTTGTATCGGGGTATTTCTATAAGGATGAGGCAGAGAAGAATATTGGGAGATATATTTGGAAGAAATGCACAGTTCTATTGTTCCCTTATTTCCTGTGGAATCTGTTTTATGGGATTTTAGCGCAAATACTTCATAAGGCGGGGGTCTCACTTGGGGAGTCTCTTTCTCTTAAGACACTTTTTCTTTCCCCTTTTTTAGGCGGGCATCAGTTTTTATATAATTTTTCTGCATGGTTTGTTCCGGCGCTGTTTTTAGTCGAGGTAATCAATGTACTGATGCGTAAAGTCCTAGGGATTCTGCATCTGAAACGGGAATGGCTGATTTTTATCTGTTCTTTGATTTTGGGTATGGCAACAATTCAATTGGCAATAGGCGGGCATGTATGGGGGAATTATAAGTTTCCGGGCAGGATTCTGCTCATGTTTCCGGGATTTCAGATGGGCAGGATTTATAAAGAGAAGATAGAATCACATGATACGCTGCCAAATGGGATTTACTTTTTGTTGGTCATAGGAGTACAGGTATTGATTAGCATTTTTAATGCCGGGCTGGCATTCGGTGTGGTATGGGTAACAAGTTTTGCCAACGGATTTGTTATTCCTTATCTGACAGTGGCCACGGGGATTGCATTCTGGTTGCGGATAGCCAGGATTATGAGTGAAAATCCTGTTGTTTCAGCGAAACTGGCTGTAGTTGGGCGTAATACTTTTTCCATTATGATGCATCACATAGCCGTATTCATGCTTATAAAAGGGATTTTTTATTTGTGCAGCTGTCTGACTCCTTTTTGTGCCGGATTTAACAGGGAGTCGTTTTTTCATGATATTAATTATATCTATCTGGCAGGCGGAACGGAGGCAGGCAAATGGATTTATCTGCTGGCCGGGATGGGAGTACCGGTTCTTATAAAGGGAGGATTAAATAGAGTAAAGGCATTTGTGAGAAAGACAGTGGGTGTCTTTTGATAGGAATGGGGTGCGGATACATTATTAGGAAAGGAATTTATGAAATATATGAAAGTATGGAAGAAATCAATGGACTGGTAAAAGAACTGGCTATGGCAGGATAGCCTGCAGGAATAAAGAAAGTCAGTCCATGGATGACCTATCAGATAGGAGGCAGACATTTTGATATTGTATTATACAGGAACAGGCAACAGTGAATATGTAGCAAAGAAAATCGGGGAGCAGATTGAGGATGAAGTCATCAACCTGTTTGATAAGATCAAAAAGTATGACTATTCAGAAATACATTCGGGCAGACCTTTTGTATTTGTTTATCCCACTTATGCGTGGCAGATGCCAAGAATTCTCAGGGATTTTATCCGGCAGACTGCATTTACAGGGAATAGATGTGCCTATTTTGTAACCACCTGCGGAGTCAGCATGGGAAATATGCCAAAGTACCTGTCTGAAATCTGTGGGCAGAAGACCTTCACTTATATGGGCTGCGGAGAAGTTGTCATGCCGGAAAATTATATCGCAATGTTCAATGCCCCGGAAAGGGTGGAAGCTGTCAAAATCATAAAAAATGCCGATATGGTGATAAAGCAAATCGTTGATGTCATAAGGCATAATGGCACGATTCCAAAGAAAAAAGTCGGCGCTTTTGCCAAAGCCAGCAGCGGTATGATAAATACCTTATTTTATCCGCTATGTGTAAATGCGAAGAAATTTTATGCGACTGATGCCTGTATCGGATGCGGCAAGTGTACTGAGGTCTGCCCTTTAAACAATGTAAGTTTAAAGGATGGGAAGCCTGTATGGGGCGGCCAGTGCACACACTGCATGGCTTGTATCTGCAAATGCCCGAAAGAAGCTATAGAATATGGGAATAAGAGTAAGGGCAAACCAAGATACCAATGTCCGCTGTAATATGCGTGAATATTGAAAATATAATACACATAGAAATCTGGAAAACCCAAAAAGAAATAAGCAGTCCATAGATAAGGGAGAAACACAGATATGCTGAATGGGATTATTGAGATTGATGTTCATGGAAAGAATGTTGAAGCGGCGGTTGAAGAAATAAGAAAATGCCTGGATAATGTTAAGCCAGGTGTATACCGCATCCGTATCATCCATGGATATCATGGCGGCACAAGAATCCGGGATGGCATCCGGGATGAATTCAGCTATGGCAGGGAGCCTAAAGTAAAGCGGATCACAATGGGGGATAATCAGGGGATTACGGAACTTGTATTGCGGGAGTTTTAAAAAGAGCAGTATTTATTTAAAGAAGAAACAGCGTTGATGCAAAGTAAATTTAGGGAGATATGTCTATGAAAAACATACTTATCGTGCAGGGCGGCGGCAGGCCAAAAGGGAATACCGCCCAGCTTGTGGAACACTTTATCAAAGGTGCAGAAGAGGCAGGGCATAAGACAGAACTGGTCTCACTTCTGAAAAATGAAGTGAAAGGCTGTCTCGGCTGTAACGCCTGCCAGTATGGGAAACCCTGCACCCAGAAGGATTCTTTTAATGAAATAATTCCTAAAATAATGCTCATGTACGGTAAAGAAGCAAGCAACCGAAAACAAGAGATAGACCGCCAGCACCACACTATTCCGAACCAAAGAAACCA
>BLLT01000038.1 GCA_011958945.1 Lachnospiraceae bacterium
GAAGCAAATTTTGCATGGATTTTTGCCTGTTACCGGAACGGAGTAAACAGTGACTACAGTTCCGCCAGCACCATATTCCGCAGCTTTCTGGTAAGGGAAAAAGTGCCTGCATCCTTTTTCTGGATTCCAATTAAAAGGGTCATTTTTTCCTTAGGGAAATTGGCAAAATAACACCCCAGCCAGCCATCCCAGCCGTACTCCCCCTCCCTGGACAAGCCACAGGCATAGCCAGGATTTTTGCAAATCCGCATGAAGTTCCCATAGCTGAAGCCTTCCAGCCCAAGCCACTGGTCAAAAGCTGCCTGCTGGGTTTTCATCAATTCCGCGCCGATCATATACCGCACCGTGGAAGGCATAAGAATCTGTATACCGTTCCCCATTCCTTCCCCCAAAAGCATCCGTGCAAAACACATATAATCGTCCAATGTGGAAGCCAGTCCCGCACCACCGGACTCAAAGGCCGGCGGTTTCTCCATGCGGTTGGAAATATCCAAATGGTTTCCTTCATACCTCACCAAAGCCTTCCTTCCTTTTTCCACGACTTCTTCATAAGCCGCCGCCAACCGGCTCTGCTTGTCCTCCGACACCCAAAAAGCCGTATCCTTCATCCCCAAGGGTCCAAACAGTTCCTTTTCCAGAAATTCGCCGAACTTCATCCCCGAAGCCACCTCAACCACTGCCCCAAGCACATCGGCTGAGGTTCCATAGCGCCAGGAACTGCCCGGCGCAAAGGCCAATGTACACCCGGCCAGCTTATCGGCCACCTCCCTGGTAGTCATGGCATTTTCCGAAAAAAGCCGCCTATCCATTTCCTCAAACACTGCCGCTGCCTGCCGCCCGGATGCCGTCATCGCATCAGGGTAAACCATCCCCGATGTCATCCTTAGCAAGTCATAAACCCGCATAGGCTGCACCACCGGTTTCTCCCCTTTCGATAAAAAACCTCCCTGCAGATCCGTTTTATGCCCAGCGCCTCCGGCAGCGCTTTGCCCTATGCCTTCCTCCCCTGCAAAGTATGCCTGCTTTGAGAAAGAAGGAAGGAAGTCCGCGATCGGCTGGCACAAATCCAGCTGCCCCCGCTCCATCAAAATCATCGCAGCGGCTGCCGTTATCGGTTTCGTCTGGGAATAAAGCCTGAAAATAGTATCCCTGTCCATCGGACGTTCCCTCTCCCGGTCTGCCATTCCCGCCTGGCAATAGCAGACCTCCTCCCCTTCCTTTTCCACCAGCAGGTTAACGCCCGCCACATCACAATTTTCCACCGCCTGTTCCATCACGGCCTGCAGCTTTTT
This sequence comes from Lachnospiraceae bacterium, assembly GCA_011958945.1. Classification (GTDB taxonomy): domain Bacteria; phylum Bacillota; class Clostridia; order Lachnospirales; family Lachnospiraceae; genus Kineothrix. The sequence goes on from BLLT01000038.1 coordinate 1,293, forward strand.
TTCCAATCCCACACTTCTGATTGCCATAGGAATCACCGTACCCCTTCTCCTAAATTGCTTCCCTGTTACTGTTTCCGCATCACTTTCCTAATAAAACTATACATTGTCTCCCCTTTTTGATATAATTTCTTTATTCTATTAATTACAAAGCAAAAATACACCCTCGCTGCCGGCTTCAGATTTCTACAACGCTGCAGCGTGTAAAAAGAAAGGACTATTATATAGCTATGAAGAAAAAAGTTGTAGTATCTCTCGGACACCAGGCTTTAGGCTATACCACCCTGGAACAGCGCGATGCGGTCAAAATCACTGCCAAAGCGCTGGCGGATTTGGTGGAAGCGGATTACCAGCTCACCATCACCCACAGCAACGGCCCTCAAATTAGTATGATTCATAAGGCCATGACCGAACTGCGCCGTGTCTATATCGACTACACCCCGGCGCCCATGTGCGTCTGCTCTGCCATGAGTCAGGGTTATGTGGGTTATGATATCCAGAATTCCCTGCGGGCAGAACTGTTAAACCGGGGCATTTCCAAAACGGTCAGCACCATTTTGACCCAGGTAACCGTGAACCCCTATGACGAAGCTTTTTATGAGCCCGCCAAAATCATTGGCCGCTACATGTCCAAAGATGATGCGGAAATCGAACTGAAAAAAGGCAATTACGTGATAGAGGAACCGGGCAAAGGCTTCCGCCGTATCGTGGCCACGCCCAAACCCATCGATATCATTGAAATCGAAGCCATCCGCCTTCTCTCAGATGCCGGACAAGTGGTCATCGCCTGCGGCGGCGGCGGTATTCCTGTGATTGAACAGAACCATGCCCTAAAAGGGGCTTCCGCCGTTATCGAAAAGGATTCCATCGCAGGAAAGCTGGCAGCGGATTTACGCGCCGATCAACTCATCATCCTTACCAGCGTTCCCTGCGTTTATAAAAATTTCGGTTCCAACAACCAGGAGGCGCTCCCTTCCCTCACAGCAGCCGATGCCGCCGCTTATCAAAAGGACGGCCAGTTTGGGGAAGGAAATATGCTCCCTAAAATAGAAGCTGCCATCGCCTATTTGGATGTCTGCCCGAAAGGAAGTGTGCTGATTACTTCCATTGAGCATGTAAAAGACGCCCTTAAGGGAAAGGCAGGAACGATGATTGTAAGTTAGGGCATGTTTGAAAATTGCATTCTGCCAGATATGCATCACAATGTGCGGGAGGTTTGGGGCAGATGAAGGATTTATTTCCAGTTCATTCCCCCCTCCTGCCGCGAGCGCTGCCATCATGGCCCCAACCATAATCCCGAAATCCGACAGGTTAAAAACAATCCGCGACAGCCATTTCCACCTCACGCCAAAGCTAACGTAATCCACTACATATTTTCTTTTCAGCCTGTCATACGTATTGCAAAACGCACCGCCCAGCAGTAAGGAGAGCCCCGTCTTCATCAGCCGGTTTCCCTGCTGCCCAAGGGAAAGGACAAACGCCGCCGCTACTCCAACCGTCAACAGCACCGAAAGAATAGCTACCACAGGCTGTCTCTTCTGTCCTGCATTTAGGAATGCCCCCTTATTATGGTGTTTCCTGAAACGCAAAAACCCATTCAGCCTTTTATTCTCCTTCCCCTCCACCAACGTTTTTTCCATATAGTTTTTAATAAATAAATCACCCGTAAAAATTGCTATTATAATACCTAAATATACCATTCCATGCCCCCTGCACTAACGGCTGCCATACACTCCGCATGCTTTAGTTCCCCTGTCCTGCTTTTACTTAACCGAATGCACCTCTTAGAGTTTTTCCTTTCCTGAATAATCAGCTTTCTTCCAGCATTGAAGTACAATGGGCACAGCGCACCGCTTCCAACGGGATTTCACTGCAGCAGTACGGACATTTTTTCGTTGTAGATGCCGCCGGCGCCATTTCCTCCTTTTTAACCAGGCGGGAACTTAAGCTATTAATCGCCTTACTCCTCTATCAGTCCCTTTCTTTTGCCCATCTTTATCATATGCCCCTTTCTTATGTGCCTTTCATATATGTCTTTCTTTTTGTCATTTATTATATACTTGTGAGTATAGCAAATTCTATACGAAGAGACAAGCAGTTCTTGTGTAGAATCAGGAACAGTTCAGCCTTTCGTTACGGTTCACTCCGTTCCAGCAACAACCTTTCCGCTTCCCTGTTACATTCCTGTACAAACAGCCATTGGCTGCCTTTTGACATTCTGCCTTGTTGGGAGTATGATAAATGTGAGCACAAAAACTGTGCAGAAATGAGTTTAAAAATCAAATGGATATTTTATCACCATGTACAGCAAAACACGAGGAGGGAATTTTATGTCCGGCAGCATCTACAGGAAACACAGCAACATTTACATGAAATTTACACGGCAGCCTGCTCCGCAGCCATATCCCCGCAGCATGCGTTTGTTTTCCGCGGCGTTATACTTTATCTGCCTGCTGCTCCTTGCCGGAGCGCTTACCGCCTGTGGGCAGGAAACCAATCCTAATAGCGGCGTTTCCGCCGAAAAGGCCCAGCCTGAAAATCCTGAGGATAGTTCCGGTATCAGCCAGACCACTGATACCCCCAGTCCAGGCGATTCCCCGGCCTCTCAGGAGATCCTTCCTCCGGAAAATGCTTCTTTGGACAGCACCCTTTCGGAGAATGCCCCCTCGGAAAACAATAACGCCGATGACTTGAAAAATAAATTCGGGGAAGACTGTATTACGAACCAGACTTTTGAAGTAGAATTTAGCCAATATGAGGGAAAGGTTTATTTTGTGCCCTTTGCGCCTTCACAGGACAACCCTGATTTTCATATACAGCTGATACAGGATGGGAAAGTGCTCGCCGAAATCCCCCAGTACATCCCGGAATATCTGGCAGGCGAAACATTTTCCAGCCTGGATGCCGTATCCTTCTATGACATCAACTATGACGGCACTACGGATATCCTCCTGATTGAAACATATGGCAGCACAAGTTTTGCCGCCGTTTATTACGGCGAACGTTCCGAGTACTACGAAAAAAACTTTTTCCCCCAGGAAACGTTGTCCGAGAATTTAACCCGGCAAATACAGCCGCTCACCGTTTCCGAAATCCGCAGCTTTCTATCTTATGGAAAAAAGAACGGCGATTTCTCCAATTATCAGGAAGCATATCTAGCCATAAGCCGATTATGCACTATGGAGGACCCAAATGCCACGGATCTCAGATTTAACTTAATCTACTTTGATGATGACGAAATCCCCGAACTTGTTACCGGGGTCAACGGTTATTATATGAGCTTATACACCTTCCAGGACAAAACCGCATACCGTCTCATGGACCACTGGGGATACGGCGCTATGGGAAATGCCGGATATGAGTACTCTCCAAAGAAAAACAGTCTGCGGAATTATAATGCCGATTATGCCGGGGCTATCGTATATACTACTTATATGGCCATTGACAGCCAACATTTTTTGGAAACTATCGCCCAGATAGAAACTTTCAATTTCGATGATGTAAATGGAAACGGCGTACCCGATGAGGAAGAAAACGATTCCGTAGGCAATTACAGCATCAGCTATTTGGAGGGTGAAGAAATCACCGATGAAGAATGGAACGCCTATGAAGCAGGGGAATATGTGTTTATAGAAACAGTTATGAGCCTGGAAGAATTGATGGCGGAACTTCAGTAGACATGCCAAAAGGCATCAGAGGTTTTCTTGCTGATGCCTTTTATTTTTTCCCCTAATAATTTTTTCGCACATTAAGAACATCCATCCTAAAGGCGTTCCCTTCCATATTCCTGGAAAACTCGGGAAGGAGGAGGCTAAAGCACCGCCTCAACCAGCCGCTTATCGCCCACTGCGACTTCCCGCACGCCAATCTCTTTTTTCTTATTAAAGTTAAAGCTAATCATATACCCCTTTTTCAAATGAAAATAGTCCAAATAATCTGCCAGCTGTTCCTCGCCCCGTTCATTATATTCATTCCCATGCCAGATTTTCATTTCCACCACAAACTGTTCCCCCGCATAATCTACCACCACGTCCGTCCGCCGGGCATCCCTTGTCTGCGCTTCCATATAATAATTGCCGGTTCCGTTAATAATAGGCTTCAAATATAATAAGAAAAATTTTCTTCCGTATTTCTCCACAAATTTTTCATCTTTCCCATTATAGATATCCGTAAAATGCTCCACGAATTTTTTCAATACCAAATCCATATTCAACCTGCCATTTTGCACAAACTGGTTCTTATCCCGCTGCCCATAGCGGAACGCCTCGCTTTCCAATGCTTCCTTTACCGTAAACAAATTAAGCAAAGCCATCTCAAAAATAAGGTTAGCCACCGCCACACATCCATTTTCTTCCTTCAAAAACCCGAACATCACTCCCAGATTCGTGGCCGTTTCTATAGGGCTATAGGATATCTGCTTCCCCTGGTACAGGATTTCCTCTATCATCTGCCGTAATACCCCATAGCTGTCCAGCTGCTTCGCCATGCTATCAAACAAAGGGGTGTTCTTTTTCAACAGAAGCCTTACCGCCTCCCCAATTTCCTCCTTTGTCCATGTAGGTTTGCCGTTTCCCCTTCCCTTTCCGAAAGGAATTTTCTCGTCCATCAATTTGCACACTGCAGAGACCAGATAAGGATATCCCGATGTATACCGATAAATTTCCTCTGCTGCCAGTTCTATATCCATCCCTGTCTCTTTTTCCTTTTCATATTCCTGCAGCATATCTCCAATCTGCCCCGCTGTAAAACTCATGTCCATATCAAATTCCGCAGCGATGTTCCATGGGCTGTTGTATTTCCTTTCGTCTTCCGGCCTTAGTTTTAATTTCAGATTCTTTATATCATATACTCCCGCCAGAATTACCGAATAGAAAACCGGCTGATTTTCCCGGTCAATATAATAACGCCTAAGCAATGCCAGAAAGTCCAAAAAAACTTGGTTATTCGCCGCACTATCCACCTCATCTATAATTAGGGCCACCCGCATGGAAACTTTTCCGCAGAATTCGCTAATCCGATTAAATAATTCCCTCAAGGACACGTTTCCCGCCTTTTTCGCCAATTCGGCAAACGGCTTTGTCAACTCTTCCTTCTTTTCCATCCTTTCCGGTTCCATTGCAAATTCTTTGGTCGATATCTCTGTTTCCCCCCCATGAAAAGCTTTTACCAATACTTCCGCAAATGCCCTTGCAAAAGAATCCTCATCCTTAAATTCCGCCGTGCCTATCTCCTGGAAATCCGTGGACAGGACAATATAATCTCTCTGCAAATATTTTACCAAAGCCCTCAGTGTAGTCGTCTTTCCATACTGCCGCCCTCTGCTGATTACAAAATATTTGCCCCTGTCTACGAACAGGCGCTTAATTTCTTCCGCCCTGTCATCCAGCCTTACCATATAATGCAATTGGGGGTCACATACCCCTTCCGTATTAAAATAGCGTTCCATGCCCATCCCCTCCTCACGAAAAATACCGTTCTTTTGTATGGAAACCATATTAGGAGGCTCTTCCCTTCGTTTTATATAGAATAACATTTTGGCCTGTAGTGCGCAAGCATTTCGCATTCTATGGAGGCCAAAGACCCCGCGGGAATAAACCAGGCAGCGGCGAAGCAATAGCTTGGGCATAAGAAAAGCCGGGGCGAATAATAACCTCGGTTTTCTTACAATCTTATTCTGCTGGTTTAAATCCGCGCTATCAGTTCGGACGGGGTAAATGCCACCACTTTGCTCTTCGTAAAATCCCTTACATTTCGTGTAATAATATAATCTGCGTGAACGCGTTCAGCCGTCACACTTTGAAGAGCGTCCTCAAAATCATCCCATTCCAGTTCTGCGGCATGGGTAAGGTCTGAAACATTGAAATCAGAAAATTCAAAAATCAATGACAAAGCATCCAAAGTTTCCTTAATCTTCTTCGGCTCAAGTTCTTTCCGCATAATATAGACCAGATTAGCAAATGTTAGTGCTGAAACATACCCTTTTGCCTTTTCTGTTTCACACAATTTCCAGACAACAGAGGAAGACTGAACATGTGGTTCACGATTCTGAAGGACATCCAACAAAACGTTCGCATCAATCAATAGCTTCATACTTTTCCTTCAGCCTTTCTTCCTTTGCTTCATCAAAATCATAGTTTCCTTTCAGAATACCGGTCAATGAGTCTGTCAGGTACGATACAGCAGCATCCTTCGGAATAAAGCGCCCTACCTCCCGACCATTTTTCGTTACAATAATTTCCTGCCCTGACATAACAAGATTTAGATATCTTCCAAAATTATTCTGTATTTCTGTTGCGGTTGCGGTTGCAGTAATCATATTGGCACCTCCCTTAGCTAATTTTAGTATATCAAATATTAGCCATTTTATCAATGAGTGCTGGAATTTTTCGACGGAACTGCTATGGCTGAACTGTTACCTATTCCTACTGCCCCTCCGTTCCCGCCAAAATATCAAATGCCCTGGACACATTCAAACGGCCAAATCCCCAGGAACGGTTAGGGTATACCAAGTCCGGCGACCGCACTGCCCCTCTGGCGAAATAGGACTTCACTTCCATGCTTTGGGCCAGCAAATCATTTTTTTCTATGACCGCCCATTGCATCAGCTGTGCTGCACCGCCGGCGGTAATGGCAGCCGCCATACAGGAGCCGGTGCGGCTTCCCAATGCCGTGGATACATTCACCCCTGGCGCTGCAACATCAGGCTTTAGCCTTCCATCCCTGGCAAACCCCCGTCCCGATTCCAGGTAAAAGCTATTGTTGCCCGCATTATAAGAAGATACCGTAATCACATTGTCCGCAAGGGAGGGTTCTGTCAGCGTTTCATAGGGCGATGGCCTTAAAAAATACGTATCGGTTCCCAAAAACTGAGTGATGGGAAGCCACATATTGATATACCCATAGCCCACATCCCCTTTCACATCCACAGAAAATGTCCATACCCCGGCCGTGGGCCGCTCTATGCGGAACACCACCAGTTCATCGCCGCCGCCCTGTTCCACCAGGACATGGTCTACGGATATCCTGGTCCTTTCGTATATGAAGCTAAAATTCCTTGTTTCCCTGCTCCTGAAATCCATATAAGGGATGACTTCCCCGCCTGGCGACCGGATGGATATGCTCATCGTATTGGGAATGGCATTCCATAATTCCATCACAATTCCCGGCGTTTCCTCCCCCACCCGTATTTCCACAGTCTGTGTTGTCTGACCGTCCTCCAGCGGGAAGAGCCCATGATAATGATGCCCTGCATTCCCTTCATTCCCTCCGCATACCACTACCACCCGGTTTCGCTTTCTGGCAATGCGGTCCAGATATCTGGCCAATATGGAGTTGCCGGCATGGTCTCCCAGGTTGGTCCCCATACCAAGGCAAATTACCACTGGCCGTTCCCCTACCTGTGTAAAACTGTCCAAATATTTCACCGCCATACCGATATTGGCATCACAATAAGCCGGTACGCCATCCTGTACAAAATAATAATCCCTTAAATATTGTTTTGCCTCTTTGCATTTCACCATAACGATATCCGCATCTGGCGCCGCCCCCAGAAAGTTCATCCCATATCCCACATCGCTACCCGCGGCTACACTGGCCACAGCCGTACCGTGTCCGTCCGTATCCGTTGAGGGAACGATAGACAAAGGATTATCGCTCCTTAGTGCCTCGTTAATCTGCTCATTGGTATATTCCGTTCCAAAAGAAAACCCTTCCGGAGGCGTTCCGTCCTGTATCGTCTGATCCCATATGGATATAATCCTCGATGTGCCGTCCGGCCGCCTGAATACATCCAGATTATAGCGGATACCAGTGTCAATAAAGCCGATGACCACCCCTTTCCCCGTCAATGAAAGGGGCGGCCCCTGTATCTGCGAAATCCCTGATTTTATCAGGTTAATCGGGTCATATTCTCCCGTCGGGGCCACTGCATCCTGCATTAGCCCGTAAAGTTTGGGAATCGAATTGTAAGTATACTGGCTGACACTGATTGGCGCTTGGCTCGTTCGCCTGAAATATAATACCGCAAACTGGTCATCAATCATCTCCATGCAATAATCCATGCCATCCAGTTCATTCCCTGTCAGTGCAAAATCCACCAATGCTGCACCATAGTCTTCCGACAATATTTGCTCTCTGCACGCCATACTTCTTCTCTTCGCACTTTTCTTCTATTGTATGACTCATCCTTTGATAACGTTAAGATTATCCGGCAATTCTATGCTGTTACTGCGTATATCAATAACAGGCCCTCCCGTATTTTCAATATATTCCCTTGTAATCGTCACTTTCCCTATATTATCGTCCTTCGGTATTTCATACATGATATCCAACATAAATTCCTCAATAATAGCCCGCAGCGCCCTGGCTCCCGTATCCTTTTCCATCGCCTTTTCCGCAATGGCTTCCAATGCGCCTTCATCGAACAAAAGCTTTACCTCGTCCAATTCCAGCAATTTCTGGTATTGTTTTAAAATAGCATTTTTAGGCTCCTTTAAAATTTTCACCAGCATTTCCTTGGTCAGGCCTTCCAACGTACAGATAATAGGCAGACGCCCCAAAAACTCCGGTATCATCCCGAACTTGCGGATATCCTCCACCGCAACCTTACTCAATATATTTTTATCCTTATCGTATTTATCCTTAAGCTGTGCACCATAGCCTATGGAAGTTCCCTTATTCAGGCGCTGCTTGATAATTTCTTCCAAATCAGGAAATGCCCCTCCGCAGATAAACAGGATATTTTTCGTATTAATCGTGGTTAAGGGCACCATTGCATTCTTGCTGTTTGCCCCCACCGGCACTTCCACCTCTGCGCCTTCCAACAGCTTTAACATTCCCTGCTGTACCGACTCGCCGCTTACATCCCGGGAATTGGTATTCCTTTTCTTGGCAATCTTGTCGATTTCATCAATAAAAACAATTCCCCGCTCCGCCTTATCCACGTCATTCTCCGCCGCTGCCAGGAGCTTGGATAGTACGCTTTCAATATCATCCCCTATATATCCGGCTTCTGTCAAAGAAGTGGCATCCGCAATGGCCAGAGGCACATCCAACAGCCTTGCCAACGTTTTAACCAAATATGTTTTGCCGCTCCCCGTAGGTCCGATCATAAGTATATTGGATTTTTCGATTTCTATTTCATCCATTGTTCCTGTAGCTACCCGTTTATAATGATTATACACGGCCACAGAGATAATTTTCTTTGCCTTTTCCTGCCCTACCACATAATCGTCCAGCTGAGCCTTTATTTTATGGGGTGCCGGAATATTTTTAATATCCAATACCGGTTCTTCCTTCCCCTTCGGCTTCTTCCTTTTCAGCTTCTGCTTATTGGGAATTCCTCCGTCTCCCTGCAAATCCGCCAAATTTACAAAGCTGATATTGGCAAAGCCATTCTCTTTCCCCCATTTATTGATTTCCTCGTTCCAGTTCGTATGGTTCAGCATCCCCTGATAATCGAACTGGCTCACCGTATCCATCGTTTTATGCATACAATCACTGCAGACCGATATATGGTTGGGCAGCTTGAACATCTTTCCCGCCTTGCTTTCCGGACGTCTGCAAATAAAGCATACATCCTCATATTCGCCCTCGTTCCCGTTTGCGTTTACATCCTTTTTTTCTTCCTTCTTCTCATCCCGTGCCGCTACTTCTGCCTTTGATCCCTTGGAACTCTCCTCCTCTTCTTCATAATCATCCTCATTTATTTCTGTATCCCTCATATTCAACTCTTCGTCACGGATTTCATATTCATTGTCCTTATTATCCGAATTGCCCATCTTCCCTTACCTTTCCCTTACTGACAGCCTTTCTGTGCGAAACCATGCCGTCTTTGTTGTGACCTACTATGGGTCATGATTTATTATAAGGCATGATTTATTGATGCACAAGTGAACATTTTCTAAACTATATCTCGCATGTAACCGTTGTTACTGTTCACTCCGTCCCAGTAACAGGCAAAAATCCATGCAAAATTTGCTTCGCAAATGGTTTTTTGCTTTTTAAGCTGCATATTTTCTCGCGAAATGCGCAGTTTAGCGCATTCCTGACCTGTAACTCTTACATACTTTGACAGACAAAAACACAGGGGCTGCTGTGAAATTTGGCGATTCCACAATATATGGTTAAGATGTCTCGAATTCCCATACCATATATTGTGCATATACACCATCTCACAGCAGACCCTGCGCCCTTATATTCCCACCGAAGGGATTATTTATCTATCCATCAGATTTTTCCCCATGTCGGATAAGTTTAATTTTCAATCCTCTCTCCTAATGTCACAGTCACCGTCTTGCTTTCCCATCCTTCCTGGCTTCCATGCATAATAGTCACATCCACGCTTTCCCCTACGGAGTAATATTCCATCACCCGGAGCAAATCCTCGGCGCTTCTGATTTCATTACCGTCAAATTCCGTAATGATATTCCCTTTCCTGATTCCGGCAGCATCTGCCCCCGTATCTTCAAATACTTCGGCTACATATGCCCCTTGCGGCATCCCATAAATCTCCGTCATTTCTTCTGCAACCGTACGGGGAGAAATGCCCAGATATCCTTTGTCGCTTTCCGTTACTTTTGTCCTGGTCTGCTTTAACATCAGTTCTTCAATAATCGGTTTTGCCGCTGAAATCGGGATGGCATATCCCATGCCCTCTACTATGGTGTTCCCAATCTTATTGGAATTAATGCCGATGACTTCCCCTTTGATATTTAACAATGCGCCCCCGGAATTTCCCGGATTAATGGCCGCGTCTGTCTGGATAAAGGTTGCTGCATCTTCCTTTGGCTGTTCATTGCCAGTCTGCATCGCCACATCAATGCTTCTGTCCAAAGCGCTGATTACCCCCAGGGTTACCGACTGCCCATATCCCAGCGCATTTCCTATCGCAATGGCGGGCTCTCCCACATTCAGACTTTCGGAGTCTCCCAATGTAGCTACTGCAATGGCCGCTTTGGTTGTCGCCTCGACATCTTTGATGGGCACCGCTATCACTGCCAAATCCATGCTCGGATTCGAACCTTTTATCTGTGCTTCCGCCTCCGATCCGTCCACAAACTGTATAATCAGCTTATCCGCATTCTCCACCACATGATAGTTGGATACAATCAATAGTTCCTCATCATTTTCTCCCACTATAATCCCGGAGCCTGCGGCTGTAGATTCGCTTCTCAGAGTCTGGCCGAAATAGGACATCGTCTGTGTATAAGTGTTATTGATTGAAACGATGGCCGGCATTACCTTGGAAGCCACTCCGCTCACATCCATAACAACAGCTTTGCCTTCCGCATCCGCTGTTTCCACCACTTTAGCATCCGCACCGGCAATATCGTCCACTGTCTCTTTGACGCCCTTGGCTGCTTCGCCGGCTGCATCCGTAACGGCATCCGCCTTGCCGTCTTTATTTCGGGAACCTGTGGCCATATCCACCCCGTACAATCCCAGCCCCGCAAAGACCCCGAAAAGCAGTCCGAAGCTTATGGCTGCCAAAGCCTTCTTCCAATAGCTTCCACCTTTTTTCTTTTCCTTTTTAGGAGGTTTGGAACTTCCCGGATAGCTGCCGTTATAGCCATTTCCCCCATTTCCATACATATTCCCCACACTGCTATATGCACCTGTGCTGCTGTGTGTACTTTCACTATTATATACGCTGCCGCTGCCATATGTGTTTCCGGTGCTGCCGTAACTGCTTGTACCTGCATATGTGCTGCCGCTGTTTCCCCCGCTGCCGTAACTTCTTTCGCCGTCGCTCCCCCCCTGGTGAACAGGGGCACTTTGTCCGCTGAAGTTCCCGGTTTCCGGCTTCACTTCCCTGGCCGTGCTGTCAACAACATTTCTATTTTCATAATCATTGGGATAATTATTTCCATACATAGCAACTACCTCTTTCCTTTCCTTGATTTTAAACATAGTATATTTTCAAAATGTGTCTTTTTTGTGATAGAAATATGCGTTTTCTGTGATGGATTTATCATACTTCCCAATAGTCCTTGCTCATAGTGCACTTAAGTATCACTTTCTTCGGCAGCCTCCTGTAGTTTTTGCCCATTAAAAACCCTGCATATTTACAGGCGCTATTTATGTATAGGCTGGGAATCAGCAATTTATGCCCGGAATTCCACAAATACCCCGTTGTCCTTTTAATCATTGAGACCCCCTCCCCCTCCGAAGAAACCATGGAAAAAATCTCCGGATGCTGTGCCTGGGATACCCCTAAATCGAAGTTTCTCTGAAACTGCTGGATGCATGTATAATTATGGGAGTGCGCTACCCGTGCATCCGCTTCATATACAATCTTATATCCTGCTTTCACTGCTCCCGCCGCATAAATCATATCTTCATTGAAAATTGTATGTTCTGTAAATCCGCCTAATAACTCATAAATATCCCTTCTATATGCCGCACACACATTGGAGCAGAAAAAGGTTTTAATCCCCAGCCGCCCTATGTCTTCCCTGGATTTCACACATTTTTCTTCCGGATAATTAAATTGTCTCGTATACCGCTCAATCACGTTACAGCCCTTTGCCGCCATCTGCCTGGCATACGCCGCCGCCACATCTTCGCTTTCCAATGGCGCTGTCAGTCTCTCTAATAAATATTTATCTTTCGGCATGGCATCCTGTGTCATCAGTACAAAAAAAGGAGCATCCGATTTCTCAACCCCCTGCCTTCTCGTCTTCCCATGGTCAAATTCCTTCTTAGGCAAATGGGTAATACATATATTGGTATATTTTGAAAAGAAGGAGCTTCCATCCGCAAATCGGTCAAAATATTTCTGCTCCGTATTCATCAAAATAATTTTATTCACTTCTAAAGTCTGATGCTCCAGCCTGTCAATTAACTCAAAAAAACTTTTTTCCGGCTTATAGACCGGTATAATCACATCTACTTTTTTCATTTTAATGACCATGCCTTTCTCTTATCCTGTAAATTTTCATGCATGACACATTTCATTTGAACGCCCGTCTGCATACATGGCAGCAAAGTGTCTTCGTCAATTTATGCCCGTCTGATAACGGGCTTTTGACACCCGAATCCCATATGGGAATAAAAGGACCCTTTCAGGTCCTTTTACTCTGTTGAATATATTAGGTTCAGCATACGGCCCGGCCAAACGCTTTATATTATTTCAGATACGAACTGGTATCGCTCTTGATTTTCTCACTATAGCTTTGAACCTCGCCGGAAGCAGTATAGTCTTCGTCAAATAAGAATTTATGCAGCCATTCTACGCTTTCTTTTAAATCCACCGGTATGACACAGCTTCCCTTCGAGCCGATAGTTCCCGTTGTACGGTATTCCTCATAAGGGAAACCCGCCTGATCCACAATGTTATATTCGCTAATGCCTCCAAGCAGTTCTACAATTTCCGTCAGATCCAACGATGTATAAATTTCATTAAATACATCACTGGCTATCTGGTTTAACGTGCTCACCGATGCCGTCTTGGCTTTATCCGCCATTGCCATGATTACTTCCCTCTGACGTTCCGTACGCTTAAAGTCATCCCCTGCAGTATAACGGATACGGCAGTATGCCGTAGCCTGCAGGCCGGTCAAAAGCTGATAGCCTGTGCTGGTCACTTCCTTGTACGGACGCTTCAAATCTTCGGCCATGGTGAACTGATAACTGTTTAAGTGATTGATTTCCGCTTCGTCCACATCAATCATTACACCGCCCAGAGCATCAATCGTATCTGCCAATCCGGCAAAACCTACGGTAATAAAGTCGGTAATGTTCATATCCAGATTCATGTTCAGCATATTGATCGCCATCTCCGGCCCGCCCTTCATATAAGCCGCATTGCACTTATTGTAGGTATCGTTGCTCAGGTTCAAGTAAGTATCCCTGTATACGGACACAAGTTTACAATCCCCTGTATCAAGATTAATGGAAGCAATGATGATAGTATCGCTTCTCGTATTTTTCGCCAGAGCCCCTGTCGTAGAGTCCACGCCAAACAGGGCAATATTGCGGTACCCTTTCATCTTTGTTGTCTCTGCCCGTTCCTTTACTTCCTCGTTAATAACAAGTTTTTCCTCATTCAAATCTACTTTGCCGACTTTTTCCACCTTAAGCACAGCATAAAGTACCGCCACCATAATCAACAGGATAAATATTTCCACAATAAAGAGAATGATTTTTCCTCTTTTCTTCTTCTCCCTTTCTCTGGCAGACTGCTTTTTCCCCTGTGTACCTTGGGAGGGCTTGGCGCTCCCGTTGCTTTTCTTTTTCTTCAATTTCTCAGCCATTTTCATTCTCCCTTATCTTTTTGCAATTCATTGTACTAAAAATATACCAAAACAAGCGTTTTTAATAAGCGTTTTTTAATAAGCGTTTTTTAATAAGCATTCTTATTGATAAACCCCTTAAAAATAGTTAAGAACATAATCTTAATATCCAGGCTCATCGTCCAGTTTTCTATATAAAAAATGTCGTATTCCACTCTCTTACGGATAGAGGTGTCGCCCCGGTATCCGTTAATCTGCGCCCAGCCGGTCAGCCCTGGCCTCACCTGGTGCTTAATCATATAACGAGGAATTTCCTCTTTGAATTTCTCCACGAACAGCGGCCTCTCCGGCCTGGGACCCACCAGACTCATTTCCCCGGCTAAAATATTGAAAAACTGGGGCAACTCATCCAGGCTTGTCTTCCTCAATACCTTACCAACCTTCGTCACACGCGGATCATCCTTTACAGTCCATGCCTTCTTCTCCTGGGAAGGCTTCTGAAGTTCCATGGTACGGAATTTATACATATAAAACGGCTTGTTATGCAGCCCTACCCTCTCTTGCTTAAAAATCACCGGGCCCGGGCTGGTTGCTTTTACAAGGATGGCCGCCAAAAGCATAAAGGGTGACGATACCAGCAAGCCAAAAAGCGCACCCAACACATCCACTGCCCTTTTTGCCATCCAATTCAGCGTATTAGTCAGAGGCACATACCGGATATTGATGACCGGAAGCCCCATCAAATCTTCCGTATAGGGCCTGCTGGGCACAAAGTTATTATAATCCGGGATAAACTTCGTATGGACGCCCGACTTTTCACACAAATCCACAATACGCTCCAGGCGGTTATAGTCTTCCAGCGCCAGCGTGACTGCGATTTCATCCAGCTTATTTTCCGGCAGGATGTACAAAAGGTTTTCAATCCGCCCCAGCACCTTCACGCCTTTATACAGCGTACCGCTGGGCACCCTATCATCCAAAATCCCCCTTATCACATATCCCCATTGGGGATTGGCATTAATTCTGGTAACATATTCCTCCGCCGCACGGGAATATCCCACCAAAAGTACATACTTTAAATTATACCCTTTTTTCCGAAAATATTGCAGGATATTCCTTATCATTGTTTTTGATAAAGTTGACAATATAATCGTGATGACATAAAAAAGACCAACCAAAAGACGGGAAAAATGCTCTATTTTAAATGCGTAAAGCACTACCATAAATAACATGGTTCCCGTTGTATTTGCTTTTATAAGGCCGGCTATTTCGTATTTTCTTCTTGTCGTCCGCTTCGGCGTATACATGTTAAAAAAATAGTATAGCGCCACATAGCCGGGTACAATAAAATAAAGCGCGCTGAAATATGTCTCAACGGACAATGCAGTCACGCCTGGTTCCGTATCTGCAAGCGGTGTCGCAAATTTTATAAACCATGCCAGTGAATAGGAAAGGGCTATAACCACCGCATCCACCAGCAGGTGCAGTCTATTAAAATATTTTTGGTTATCTTTTATCATAATTTCACCAAATTTCCTATACTGATATGTATTTTACAATATTACGGGGAAAAGTACAACTTAATTTTCCATAAAAATGGGGAATGGGGGAGAGGCCGGAAGTGTGGGCTGGGGCATAGGGATGGGCGGCAGGGCTTTTGGCAGGGTGTTTCTAAGCAGAATGGCTGGGCTGTGGCAGCTTTACGGGTCGTCTGTAAGCGGCATCCGTGCCGCATACAGACTCGTCAGGACATCCTTGTCCTGACGCCCCTGGGTTTTCGGGCATTCTGCTAAGTAACACCAGCTGCAAAAAGCTATGCCGCCCATCCCTATGCCCCAGCCCGCACTTCCTACGCTCCTCAAGGCGGAAAGTAGTGTAACTCCACGCTCTGCTCTATACCTTGCACCGTAATGTTTGGCACAGCTGGGTTTGAACGGAAGATACCACCGGAATGTTCTCGCAGCTTTTTCTTTTACCCTGTTAATCTCCGTATCATATTCCCCCACAATTCCAGCTGAATCCGCACATAATTCCCCAGGCATTCCGGCCGGAACGGCACTTTATTCTTTTTTCCTTCTTTGGAACAGCATAACCGGATTCCTTCCCAAATACCCTTCCAATAGGTTTTTCCCATCCCTTTCCTGGTAAAAAAGAGGGCTTTGATTATAATGCCGGCTGTAAGGAATGGTAAATTGAGCAGTATTTGAAGAATAGGCATATTTTTGTAAATCAGGTAAATGCTGTTTTTGGAAGATAGCTTTACTTTGAATTCATTGTATCTGGAGCCGCTGACCGCGCTCCCGGCGTGGTAGACAATAGCGCCCGGCTCGTAGTAGTTGGCAAATCCGGAGATTTTTGCACGGTATCCGATGTCGATGTCTTCCAGATAGGCGAAATGGTTTTCATCGAAATCACCGATAACCGAAAAAAGGTTCTTCTGGTATATGGCGGCGCCGCCGCAGGCGGCAAAGATTTCTGCGGGGGAAGAATAGTTATGGCTTTTTTTTCCTTTGCCAAGGGCGAAAGCCCAGCCTAAGGCGCAGTATAAGTCTCCCGCATCGTCGATGATTTCCGGGTTTTGCATGGAAATCATTTTGGCGGCTACGGAGAATGCTTTTCTTTTATTCCGGATGGATTTTACCAGGCGGGATACCATTTTGGTATCCACTATAGTGTCGTTATTTAATAGAATAATATACTCCGTGCCGGCAAGGCGTATTCCTTCGTTTACCGCATGGCAGAACCCTTGATTTTCTTTAAAGCGGACCAGACTGCACATGGGATATTTTTTTTCCACAATTTCTGCGCTTCCATCCCTAGAGCCGTTATCCACTACAATGATTTCCGGCACCGTTTCTCCATCTATAAGCGATTTTAAGCAATTGTCTATATATTTTATTCCGTTATAATTTGGTATCACGACCGTTACATTTGCTGTTTTTTCCATATATTTTCCATTCCCAGTCCGGCAGCCATACTACGATATAACCGGCTCTGCGCACACGACGGCCAAACTCAATGCAGAGTTTCTTTAGATTATCATCCGCGTTCGCTACACCGTCCGTGTCTCCCTTTTTTGTGCCCGTTTCACCTTTTATTATATCCGTGCCGCCCTCTTGTGCATTTGTTTCGTTCCTTTTTATCTCCCCACTGCCCCTTGCCGAACTTTCCTTTCCGGCAGAAAACATGATTTCCTCATAAGGAAACCTTCGGTTTGCGCCCATTTCTTTTTCCCGGTACGAAATGCCGAATACATCCTCAAAAATTCCCCACAGTTCTTTTTTTACGCGCATGCAGCGCAAATCTACGGCATAGGCTTCCTGATCCAGGCCGGCGCGGTGCATATAGCCGCTGAAGTTGCGGTTTAGGCCTGCATACAGGCATCTTCCGCGGGAATTATATATGCCGCCGGCGATGCATCCTTTTTTGTCCACCAGTTTTCCCCCGATCACTCCCACTTCCTTTCGCTGGGCAAAAATGCTGTTTTCGTATGCGATACGGTAAAACCCCAGATGAAGGGTATGTTCCGCCTTTCCCCTCCATCCCCTGGCAGCCATAAAGTCCTCCAGGGCCCGCCGCCCCGCTTCATAAGCATACTGTTTGCTTTTCGGGTTCTCCGCTGTGGATTCGGCATGGCAGCGCCAGTGGTACAGCACCTTTGGTATGTGTATTACCGAGTCTCTCCCTCTTTCTTCCTCATATATCAGCCTGCCAATGGCCCGCAGGATCAAATCATAATCCTGAGCCCCATCATAATCCGGCCGGAACCGAAGGCTGCGCATCAATTCCCTTCTCATTACAAGGAAATGGCAGATATAATTGTTGGAAAAAAGCAAGTCCATATTTAGGCCGTGTTTCCGATGGGGTTCATAGAATTCTGTCATATCCCCGTTCCCTTTATCCTCATCCGAATAAAGCAGCCAGGCAGTTTTCCCTCTCTGTACGCTTTCCCGGATTGCTTTGGACATTTCATATAGGGCATCGGGCGTAAGTACGTCGTCATGGTCCAACAGGCCGATATATTCCCCTTTAGCTACGGCCAGCGCCGCATTTGTATTTTCCGAAATTCCTTTATTTTCTTCCAGCCGAAGGTAGCGTATCCGCCTGTCAAGGTAGCCGTTCACCGTTTTCTGTACGGCATCGCTTTGGCTGGCATCTGCAATGATAAGTTCGAACTTCCCGTAACTCTGGCCTAAGACGGATTCTATCATTTCCCGCAGATACTCTTCCTTCGTTTCATAGGCGGGCACCAGGATACTGAACCGGTAAGGGGAAGACACTGCCTCTTGCTTTTGCTTCGCCAAGACCTCTTCTTCCGCTTCTTCATAATGGTAGTCTGATCCCTTACTGCTTTTTACCCGCTCCAGGACAGCATAATATGCGTTCTTTAAACCATTCCTTTTCAAATAATGATATGTCTTTTGAAAATTGCTCTTTCTTAAAATATGCGCCATATTTTCCCCATTTCTACACTTACTTTACGCATTTTAAGTTTACGGATGTGCCTCCGGCACAAATTTGCATCTCTTTGTTTTCTTTTACAAAAGGGAAGCAACACGTCCAAACGTATCCCTTCCCTTTTGTTCCACATATCCTTTAACCAGTATCAGCACTTTATGCCTGTAACTTTGGCTTGAATGCAGCGCTTCAGCTTTGGACCGGACTGTTACGCTTAAATTTCTGCCAACGTTTTTAGATGTGTGCCTTCAAAGCTTCTGTCAGCTTCTCCACTTTCTCCTGTGCATCCTCCAGGCTGCTGCCCTTCACTCCCATGTAGAATTTCAGTTTCGGCTCCGTGCCGGAAGGGCGGGCGCAGCACCAGGAATCGTTGGTCAGATCGAAATAAATAACGTTGGACTGAGGAAGGCCTGTTTCCCTCTCTTCCCCGCTTTCCATATTCACAATCTTATTCCTGTCATAATCCCTTACTTCCACCACTTTCAGTTCGCCGAATTCTTTCGGCAGGTCGCTGCGCAATTTGTCCATAATTGCGGCAATCTGCTTGGAGCCTTCGATGCCTTTTAATGTAATCGTGTACTGGGTCTCTTTGAAGTATCCGTATTTTTCATACAGTGCCAGCATCTGATCCCATACCGTCTTTCCATGCTTTTTGCACCATGCCGCCATTTCGCACAGGCACATCACGGCCACAACCGCATCTTTATCCCTGGCATGGGTTCCGGCCAGGCAGCCGTAGCTTTCTTCCAGGCCAAACACATAATTGTTGGAACCGCTCTGCTCAAACCATTTAATCTGCTCCCCAATATATTTGAAGCCGGTGAGCACTTCAATACATTTCACATTGTAGTCATCAGAAATAGCCTTGGCCATATTGGTTGTGACGATGGTAGTCACCAGCGCCGGGTTTGCCGGCATTGTAGCCGTAGCGGTGCGCTCCCGCAAAATGTATTCCGCAATCAGCATCCCTGACATATTTCCGGTAAACGGAACGTATTCCCCGCTCTTCGTATCCAGCGCATAAATGCCCAGACGGTCCGCATCCGGGTCGGTTGCCAGGACAATATCCGCATTTTTCTCCTTAGCCAGCTTAAGGGCAAGGGTAAACGCTTTAGGGTCTTCCGGGTTAGGGTAATCCAAGGTGGTAAAATCGGGATCCGGCAGTTCCTGTTCCGGCACAACATATACATGTTTAAAGCCCAGTTCCGATAAAATACGCCTTACCGGCACATTCCCTGTTCCGTGGAACGGGGAGTAAACAATTTTGATGTCATCCGCCATCTCTTTGATAATTTCCGGGTGAATGATCTGCTTTTTCAATTCTGTCATATAGGCATCGTCAATTTCCGCCCCGATAACCTGATACAGCCCAGCCTTGATGGCCTCTTCCTTGTCCATCGTCTTTACATCATGATAGTCGGTAACATTTTTCACTTCCGTGATAATCTCTTTGTCCTTGGGTGCCGTTACCTGGGCGCCGTCTTCCCAGTATGCCTTATAGCCGTTATATTCCGGCGGATTGTGGCTGGCCGTAATCACGATGCCCGAAATGCATCCCAACTGCCTTAACGCAAAGGATAATTCCGGCGTAGGGCGCAAAGCGTCAAACACATAGGCCTTAATGCCGTTTGCCGCTAAACAAAGAGCTGCTTCATCGGCGAATTCCGGCGATTTCCGTCTGGAATCATAAGCAATGGCAACCCCTTTTTCTTTGCCGCCCTGCTTTAAAATATAATTAGCTAAGCCCTGGGTCGCTTTGCGCACCGTGTAGATGTTCATGCGGTTCGTTCCAGCCCCGATTACCCCGCGCAGGCCGCCGGTACCGAATTCCAGTTCTTTATAGAAACGGTCCTCTATCTCCTTTTCGTCATTCCTGATGGCTAATAATTCTTTCTTCGTATCCTCATCAAAATACTCGTCATTCAGCCAGAAGTTAAATTCTTCCTGATAGTTCATGCTTCCATTCCTCCTATACTAATTATTTACGGGATGTTATCCTGAATATTATTTTATCCAGTATATCATATTTTGGGCCATGCCGCTATAGGTATTGGCAATGATTTCCTTAAATAAAATATATCATGGTCTATAAAGCCTACCCCGATATTTACAGAAGCTACTCCACCCGCAGTGAAAAATCACTCCTATCCAGGGAAAAATTAGGGTTATAATATGGATCCCCCTTGGCCAGCACTTCTTTCCATTTCTCCCGAAACCGGGCGGATTCCTCATTATAGCGCTCCGATTTCTCCCCTTTATCGTCCAAGCCCCTGGATGCGGACTCGAAATGATAAAGTTCCGCAAATGGGGTAAATACGTTCAAATATCCCATTTCCCTTAGCTTTATGCAGAAATCTACATCATTAAGGGAAACAGCAAAAGATTCCTCCAATCCCCCCGCCTTTTCAAACAGCGCTTTGGATACCATCAGGCATGCACCGGTAACGGCGGATACGTTCTGGGTATAGCAAAGCCTGCCCATATAGCCCAGGTTCTCCCGGTGCTGCATATAGTGGCTGTGGCCTGCCGTGCGATGGGCTCCCAGGCCAAGTACCACTCCGGCATGTTGTATCGTCTTATCTCCATAATAAAGCTTTGCACCTACCGCGCCCACGTCATTCCGCTGGGCGTACATCAGAAGTTCTTCCATCCAATTCACGGTAATTACCTGGGTATCATTATTTAACAGCAAAAGATACTCCCCTTCTGCCTTCGATGCCCCCAGGTTATTGATGGCCGAATAATTAAACGCCCCCTGGTAAGTAATCACCTTTACCTTTTCATTTTCCTTCAATTCCTCATAATATTTCTGTATTTCCGCCGTTTCGCTGTTATTTTCCACCACAATAATTTCAAAATTATCATAGGTGGATTTTTCCAGAATAGAGGTAATGCATCTGCGCAAATCCGGCTCATGGTCTTTATTGGCAATGATAATGGATATCTTAGGGTTGCCGATAATCTGGTAACTGATTTTAAATATGGTTTCAAAGGCTCTGGTGCTTGTAATTTTAAAATGCTCGAAACCATGTTTCCTCAGGTGGTCGGCCACCGCCCCCTTGGCCGCATCCACCGCATAGGTTTTCGCCTGTATGCCGCTGGCCACGCTGCCTGCATGGGAACGCCAGTAATACATCAGCTTGGGCACATGCACTACTTTTTTCGCTTTGTCCGTCAGGCGCAGTATCATGTCATGGTCCTGGCTGCCATCGAATTTGGTGCGGAACAGTTCGTTCCCGTCCAAAAGATGCCTGTAAAAAACGCTGAAATGGCAAATATAATTATTGGCCCGCAGATTGTCAATGGCATAATCCGGCTTAAAATGCATGGTGAGCATTTTATTTATATCGTTATTTTTAAAGGTAGTTTCATCACAGTAAATATAATCCGCCTCTTGCTCATTGATCACCTTGGCATACTCGTAGAGCACGGATGGATGGATGATGTCATCGTGGTCAAACAAGCCTATATATTCCCCGGTGGCCATGGCCAGGCACCTGTTCGTATTTCCGGCTATCCCTTCGTTTTTTTCCAGCTTCTTATAGACAATCCTTCCTTCCCCTCCGGTGCGTCCTTTATCCTCTTTCTGATATTCCAGACAGACTTGCCCCACATAATTATGGGCATTGTCTGATCCATCCGCCAGACAGAGTTCCCAATTCCCGTAAGTCTGGTTTATCACAGAATCCAGCATGGCCGTCAGGAATTCCTGGGGCGTATTATAAAGGGGCACTAGGATGCTGAATTTCACCATGTGGGGAAATACGGTTTCCTGCTCCTGGCGCCGTCTTTCTTCGTCGGGAAAGCTGGCGGTACCGTAGCGCTCCATGGCCGCCCGCTCCCTCTCCTTATATTTTATCTTCGCCCATACGCCCCGCAAATTACCGCAGTTTCTTAGGCGGTCTTTTTGGCGGATGCAATAGTGCATCGCTTTGCGAAACGGTGCGCTCATCTTCCAGATAGGGTTCGTCTTAATCCGGTTGATTTTATAATTCAGCTCCTCATTTTTCTCTTCCAGCTCCGCAATCCGGCCGGCTAAATCCGCGCACTTGATATGCTCTTTTTCATATGCCTCTTTGTAGTCCATCCTATTTTTTCTCCATTCCAGTTCCGCACTTGCTGTTTTTTATTCCAATTTAAGATAATCTATATACATACAGATAGTCTCTTCAATCTTCGTCCAATTTCTGTTAAGCTCTGTATACAGCCCTGTTTCGCCTTTTCCAATCATATCATAAAGGGCATATATTAATTCCACCCTTAAAAGCCCTTCATTGTGGGCAGCTGTTATTTCTTCCCTTAAAATCTGCGGGTAACGAAGTTTTTTTCTCACTCCTTTTGACAGATAATACCCTACTAAATTCGGTGGAATATTGCCTTTTCTTTCCTCTCCCAAAATTTCTCTTGCAATACGGATTTCCAGTCCGTAAAGTTCAGGAAATCCAGGACAGC
Organism: Lachnospiraceae bacterium; assembly: GCA_011958945.1. Lineage (GTDB taxonomy): Bacteria > Bacillota > Clostridia > Lachnospirales > Lachnospiraceae > Kineothrix. The sequence goes on from BLLT01000038.1 coordinate 24,434, forward strand.
TATATTCATAAGCAAAATCAACACCATGGGTAAGTTCACATATCTCCAAAGCCAGCTCCTTATGTCCATAAATATATAGCCAGTATGCCACTGAGCATAATTCGCTTACGTCCATAAGGCTCTTAAATGAACATTTCTGCAGGAGTTTTTTACAGGATTTTATAAACTCACGATTTATTTGGCGGGTATCTCCCTGCTTATAAAGCGCCAACACTTTTGTCAGGGCGGGGCTCAATTTTTCATGAAAATCCTTGATTTCTTGCTGTAATTTATTCACTTTTAACTCCAATTCCGCGCTGCTTTTGCTTTTTAGCCCAGCCGTAAGGAAAATAAAATGCTTAAGAAGCCCCTTAAAAAGCGTCGGCACTTGGTGAGGTAGTTCACGAACCTAGTTTTTTGGAGCGGGAGCGTGGCGACGGAGCATTTTATTTCCCTCACGGCGTCCGCCATCGTTAACTAAATGACATGATGCCAG
>BLLT01000039.1 GCA_011958945.1 Lachnospiraceae bacterium
TCTTCTGGTTCTGTATGGAGTTGCTTTCGCCGCCGTCCCTGTCCTCGTCCCCCACGGATAGGCGGGAGTAAAGGGCTGTGATTTTGCTGTAATCATTCATGTGCATATCCTCCTGCGTCAATATATGTATTGCTTACAGTTAAGATTATGCACCTCATCTGGCTAATAAAGCTGCGGTTTCATGCATCCAGCCTGAGAATCTTTATAACCTCTATTGCAACCGACCTTGTTTTACATTATAATAAAGACTGGTACAACGAAGCGGGCAAGGGTAGGTGTAAGAGTAAGGTCTGGCGAATGATAGGCAGTTGTATTTGCGTTACGGAAGAAGAGATAAGGGAAATTATGAAATCACGCAGTGAAGCGAACAGGAGGAGTGGAATGATAAATTTATATGACGGCGGTGCATACCTGGTAAATGGGATGGACATTATTCCGGATAACCAGGAAGCGCAGGCAGCGATTAAAGCGAAAACTGGGAAGGATATAAGCAGGGAAGAGGCTTCAAAGGAAACGATTGCTTATGGTATTTTGGAAGAACATAATACTTCCGGCAATATGGATAAGCTGAAAATAAAGTTCGATAAACTTACCTCCCATGATATTACTTTTGTGGGGATTATACAGACGGCGCGGGCATCAGGGCTGGAGAAGTTCCCGGTGCCGTATGTGCTTACCAACTGCCATAATTCTTTGTGTGCGGTAGGGGGCACGATTAATGAGGATGACCATATGTTTGGCCTTACCTGTGCGAAGAAGTACGGCGGGGTTTATGTGCCGCCCCATCAGGCTGTTATCCATCAGTATGCCAGGGAGATGTTGGCAGGGGGCGGAAGGATGATTCTTGGTTCCGATTCCCATACCCGGTACGGGGCACTTGGCACGATGGCTATGGGCGAGGGCGGGCCGGAGTTAGTTAAGCAGCTTTTAAACCAGACTTATGATATCAATATGCCGGGGGTAGTGGGCATTTACCTGACAGGAGAACCGGTAAAAGGGGTTGGGCCGCAGGATGTGGCATTAGCCATTATCGGTGCCGTATTTGGGAATGGGTATGTGAAGAATAAAGTGATGGAATTCGTGGGGCCGGGCGTAGCTGCTTTGAGCGCGGATTTCAGGATTGGCATTGATGTAATGACAACGGAGACTACTTGCCTGTCTTCCATATGGAGAACGGATGCCCAGATTGAGGAATTCTATGAAATCCATGGAAGGAAAGATGAGTATAAGGAGTTAAATCCGGGAGAAGTGGCATATTATGACGGCATGATTACGGTGGATTTAAGCAGTATCCGGCCCATGATTGCCATGCCTTTCCATCCTAGCAATACATATACAATTGAGGAACTGAACGCTAATCTGGAGGATATCTTGAATGATGTGGAGAAGCGGGCGGCGGTAAGCCTGGATGGGGCGGTAGATTTTACTTTAAAGAATAAAGTGAGAAACGGTAAGTTCTATGTGGACCAGGGTATTATCGCGGGCTGTGCAGGGGGCGGATTTGAAAATATCTGTGCGGCAGCGGATATTTTAAAAGGGTCTTATATCGGCTCCGATGGGTTTACGCTCAGCGTATATCCGGCATCTATGCCGGTTTATATGGAGCTGGTGAAGAATGGCTGCGCTGCATCTCTTATGGAAACGGGGGCTGTGCTTAAGACGGCATTCTGCGGTCCTTGCTTTGGGGCGGGGGATACGCCGGCGAATAATGCATTCAGCATCAGGCATTCTACGAGGAATTTTCCTAACAGGGAAGGCTCCAAGCTGCAGAACGGGCAGATTTCATCCGTTGCGCTCATGGATGCCCGCTCAATTGCGGCGACCAGCGCCAATAAGGGTGTGCTGACACCGGCTACGGATTTCGATGGTGAGATTGGTAAGTATAAATATCATTTCGATTCTAAGATATATGCGAACAGGGTATTCGATTCGAAAGGGGCTGCCCAGCCGGATGTGGAGATTCAGTTCGGCCCCAATATTAAGGATTGGCCGAAGATGTGTGAATTGCCGGATAACCTGGTGCTGCGGGTAGTTTCGGAGATTCATGACCCGGTGACGACGACGGATGAATTGATACCTTCCGGGGAGACTTCTTCCTACCGCTCCAATCCTTTAGGGCTGGCGGAATTTACCCTTTCCAGGAAGGATCCTGCATATGTGGGGCGCGCTAAGGAAATACAGGAGGCGCAAACGGCGGTTATGGACGGAAAATGTCCGGTGGAGGTTAAGCCGGAATTGAAGCCGGTGATGGAGGTAATCCACAAAACGTATCCGGAGGCAGGAAAAGGGAATATTGGTTTTGGTTCGGTTATATTTGCGGTAAAACCGGGGGATGGCTCCGCGAGGGAGCAGGCTGCATCCTGTCAGAAGGTATTGGGTGGCTGGGCGAATATTGCCAATGAATATGCTACTAAGAGATACCGTTCCAATCTGATTAATTGGGGTATGCTCCCGTTTATCCTGGATGGTGATGATAAGCAGCTTCCTTTTAAAAATATGGATTACCTCTTCTTCCCGGATATTAAAAAAGCGGTGGAGGAAAAGGCAGACCATATTAAGGCCTATGCGGTGGGCGAAAGTGAAATGAGGGAATTCGAACTTAGCCTTGGGGAGTTGACCGATGAAGAAAGGCAGATTATTTTGAAAGGGTGCTTGATTAACTATAACAGAGTTTCTTAAAGAAAGGCAGTTTGTATGTTGAAAATGAGAAGAATACTGTCCTTTATCAGCCTGTGCATATTTCTTACAGTATGCACAGGCTGTGCCAATATAAAGGGGGCAGGGCAGGAAAACAGCGGAATAGAAGGCAGTGGAGAAGCTGGAGAAGGCTTGGAAGAGAGGGCGGATGGCGAGCAGGCGGAGGACAGAATCCAGAGTGAAGCCGGAAATGGAAGCCAGAACGAGAATGATACTCAAAGCGAGGCCAAGAGCCGGGAAGAGGATGAAACTCAGAGCGGGGCCAAAAGCCGGGAAGAGGATGAAACTCAAAGCGGGGCCAAAAGCCAGAATGAGAATGAAATCCAGAGCGGAGCCGGAAGCAGAAGTCCGGATGAAGCCGGAAATGGCAGTGAGGGTGGAATTGGAACTGACGGGCAGCAAGAGGCAAATGCGGCGGCAGAAAAACTGATTAATATGGAATTTACGGATGTGGAACCGATAACGGTATATACTACGGCCAATGTGAATGTGCGCCTTGCACCGTCTACGGAAGGGGAAATTCTGCAAAAGGCTTCCCGGGGAACGGTATATGAGAAGGATGGGGAAGGGGATGGCTGGAGCCGTATTTCCATAGAGGGAAAAAGTTATTATATTAAATCGGATTATTTAAGGGAAAAGAAAGCCCCTGGCGAAGGCGGCGGACATCTGATAGCGATAGATGCCGGGCATCAGTCAAAGGCCAATACAGATAAGGAACCCTTAGGGCCGGGTTCATCGGAGATGAAAATGAAAGTATCCGGAGGAACAAGGGGTACAACTACAGGTTTATATGAATATGAACTGACTTTAACCGTTTCCCAGAAGCTGAAGGCGGAACTGGAGAGCCGGGGATACGAAGTGTATATGGTGCGGGAAAGCCATGATGTGGATATCAGCAATTCCCAGAGGGCACAGATGGCCTATGATTCCGGGGCCGAGGTTTTTGTCAGAATTCATGCCAACGGTTCGGAAAACAGTGCAGCCAATGGGGCTATGACCATATGCCCAACGGCGCAGAACCCCTATGTGGCGGGGCTATATGCGGATAGCAGAAGGCTCTCCGATACGGTCTTGGATGGCCTGACAGCCAGTACGGGCTGCAAAAAGGAGCGGGTTTGGGAAACCGATACGATGAGCGGTATTAATTGGAGCATGATTCCGGTCACCATCGTGGAGATGGGCTATATGACAAATCCGGAGGAAGATATCAGGCTGGCCGATGACGGATACCAGCAGCTGATTGCCATCGGGATTGCGGATGGAATTGATAGTTATTTTGCGGCGCCATAATTTGCGGACCCTATATGAAATGTATTTCCTTTTCCCTTTGCCATCGGCCCGGCGAGAGACAATTTCCATATATGCCCTAAAATATTTCGTTGATATTCCGATATATAAATTACAAGAATATGGAAATGGATCGTTCGGTTGATGTATGATACTATATAGGCTCTTGAAATCTCTTTGTGCCTGATTTTGTAAGAACTTAGCGGGAAATCGGCGGTAAAGGAAGGTGCAAAGGAGGTTCAGGGAGTCTATACTATCGGAAATGGAGGGAAAGGATGCGGATTGGTTCCTCAAATATAGGGATGGAGTCATCAAGGAACTTTAGTTCCTTGAACGCCCAGAGAGCCAGCGTGATGGTTCGGACGGGAACTGCGGGTTTACGGATGAACCCTAAAGCAGAGGATGGAACCGAAAACAGCAGCATAACGGGGCAGGACGCCTGGCGGAAGTTTTATAGGGAAGACCCTTATGCGGATCAAAAGAAGGAAATCAGGGATAAGATGAACGAAATGAATTCCCGTTCGGGAGTAAGGAAACTTTCCCATGTACAGAGTAAAAGGGATGCCCTAAGCACGGTTCGGGATAGGTGTATGCAGTATCTGTTCAGCATTTTCTTTGGAGAAACAAGGAAGTGGGATTTTGGCGGATTGATGGCCGAGGCACAGGCAGGAAGACTTGCTTCCGGACCTGTAGTGATGCAGGAGGTTTCCTATTGCCGGGAAACATATGTGGAAGAGACGGAAGAAACTGTTTTTTCCACACAGGGAATGGTGCAGACGGAAGACGGGAGGACGATTTCTTTCCGGCTGAATGTACAGATGAGCAGAAGCTTCCAGGCATATTACCAGGAGAACTTTACCAGATTGGAGCCTGGTATGATAGACCCGCTGGTAATTAATCTGGAAGGGAATGTGGCCGAATTGCAGGATCAGACATTTCTTTTCGATCTGGATGGGGATGGTGAAAAAGAAGAGATATCTATGCTGGGAAAAGGCAGCGGATATCTGGCGCTCGACAGGAACGGCGATGGTGTCATCAATGACGGAAGCGAATTATTCGGAACAAAGTCGGGGGATGGGTTTGCGGATCTTGCCGCCTACGATTCCGACGGGAATGGATGGATTGACGAAAATGACGAAATCTGGGATAAGCTGCTGATTTGGACTAAGGATGAATACGGACGGGATAAATGCTACAAACTTTCGGAAAAAAATGTGGGGGCGATTTGCCTTTCCAGTGCATCTACGGATTTTTCTCTAACCTCCCGGGGAAACACGTCCGATAGTTTCCAACCAGGGGAAGTCAATGGGAGAATCCGCCGTACCGGTATTTTCTTATATGAAAATGGGTATGCAGGAACGATACAGCATGTGGATGTGGCGGAACATGGGCAGGGGAGCAGGAATTTCGATGCAGCGGGCTGAAAATACCGAATAGTAGGAAATTCGTACAACAGTTTTTGGTAAAGAATACCGGCTTCCGGTTAGAATGAATTCCCCTGGCATAAAAAGGATATCTATACATACAATAATGTAGGGGTGTCCTATGAGAAAATCAGAAATAAAAAATTTTATATTCAATAACAGATTAAATAGCAGAAGGAATGATGCCGAACCGGGCGGCCGGGATGTGGCGGCAGTCTTTCTGTTTATTTTTTTATTTCCTTATATCGTTTCCTTTTTCTTCGGAAACGTGGGGAGGGGGATGGATGAGGGGGGCGATACGGAACAGATGGAAGCAGATGCAGGAAACGGGGCTTCGGAGTTGTTCCGGGAGGATATAGATAAAGCCGAGTTTATCGTATGCAACACGACGGAGGCCGGAATGGAGAAGATGCCTTTGGAGACCTATCTGGTGAGCAGGCTGCCTGCTACCGTTCCTATGGAGTATGAAATGGAGACGCTTAAGGCGCAGGCAGTGGTGCTTCGGACAGAGTTGCTGCGGCGGTATTACGATACGAGGGATGAGCAGCAGAAAGACGGGAAATGTTATATCTATGTGGAAAGCAATATCGTTCAGACGGACGGGGCATTTTATGAGAAATGCAAGGAGGCGGTGGGGAGCACAAGGGGAATGTATTTAACCTATGAAGGCTGCCCGGTTCGTGCGCCTTATTTTGCGGTGAGTGCGGGGGCAACCAGAAATGGGAACGAGGTCTTCGGGAATCAGGATTATGGATATTTAAAGTCCGTTATATGCGGGCGGGATTTTACTTCGGAGGATTATGTACATAGTTTGAGAGTCAGCCGGGATATTTTTATGGAGAAACTGCTCGAAATAGAACCGGAGGCAGTTTGGGAGGAAGGGCAAACGTTGGAGGAAGCTTTTCCGATGACAAAGGACAGGGCGGGCTATATAGCGAAGGTGGATATAGGCGGGAAAACTGTTTCAGGGGAAAGAATCAGGATGGCATTTTTATTGAATTCCTCTTGCTTTGAATGGAGGGAGGAAGGGGATGACGTAATAATCAAGACAAAGGGGGTTGGGCACGGGCTGGGGCTATGCCAGTATGGGGCAAATGAAGCGGCAAAAAAGGGGAGCGATTTTATTGACATACTGAACTATTTTTTTTCCGGGGTTGTGATAGAAAAAACTGAATAAAGAATCCGAAACAGGTAAAACTATCGATGAGGAATCAAATTCTGTTAGGAGGAATGAAAATGAGAAGAAGAAATAGAAGTGGTGCCAATAAAGAAAGAGTGATTATGGTGCTCTCATCGGTGTTTGTACTGGCGGCTTTAACAGCAACGGGTTTATTTTTCAGAGGGAAGAGCGAGGAGAAAAACGATGGATATGTGGTTGATTTCAGCGCCATTGAAGATGAATCGGACACTTTGGTAAAGAATGACAGTACGGAAATACAAGGTGTCATGGATAAGGCTGCGGATGCCCAGGGAGTTAACAAAGACGCGGTAACGGCCGATGATTTGGACTATGACCCTTATTTCCAGGAAACAAATTCGGTAAACGTGGAGAACGAAGAGGCTGTGGACGGGGAAACTGAAGGAGAAGAAAAAGGCGAAAAGGCAGAAGAAAAGAACATTGAAAAAAGCAGTGAAAAGGATAAAAAGAAAAATGAAAACGGTGAGGAAGGGATGATAGAGGAGGGCACGGATTCCGCTACATTGGAAGAAGTGGCCCGCATGGAGGAAATGGAGGATACGATGGCAATCGCTACTTCTACATCCATCCAGCCGGCCCTTACTTTTGGCGACAATGATACGCTGGCATGGCCAATTGTAGGAAATGTGCTGATTAATTACAGCATGGACAAGACTATTTATTTCCCTACTTTGGAACAGTATAAATATAATCCGGCCATCATTATTTCCGCAGTGGAAGGGGAGACGATTACGGCTGCAGCCAATGGTAAAGTAAGCAGCATTTATTCCAACCCGGAGTTAGGGACTGTAGTAGTAATGGAACTGGGGAACGGTTATGAACTGACTTATGGACAGCTAAAGGATATTACGGTGTCGGAAGGCGGTTTTGTAAATAAAGGCGATATCATTGGGAGCGTGGCTGCCCCGACTAAATATTACAGCGTGGAAGGCTGCAATGTTTACTTCAAGCTTACCAAGGACGGCGAGCCTATAAACCCTATGACAAAGCTGAACTCCCGGGAGCAGTAAAACGGCTTTCCTACAGGACTTGTACAATACCATATATCACTGGCCCAAACAGTTACGGGAGGGCAGAAAAGCTGCAGCGCGGAATTGGCTGCAGCTTAATTGGTGGAGAAGATAGGTAATTGTGAAAAAAGGGTATGGAAAGATAGATTCATCATAGATTGAGGAAAGGGCGTGGCTATCAATATGCGAAGATACTTATTAAATGGCCGGATTATGACAATGGCATCGGAAAAGAAGGGGAATAGGAAGAATAAAGTGAGGCCGCTGTATGAAAACGGCTATCTTCTGATAGAAAAGGGAAAAATCGCCGCCATAGGGGATATGGAGGAATTAGGGCATATTCCTAAAAAGGATGGGGGAACGGATGTGATTGATGTGGAGGGCCGCCTGGTGATGCCGGGAATCATTGAGGCTCATTGCCATATGGGAATTACGGAGGAGAAAAAGGGGATGGAAGGGGATGACTGTAATGAAAATGTAGAGCCTATCACCCCATATCTTCGGGCAATTGATGCCATTAACCCCATGGATGCAGCCTTTGACGATGCCGTCAGGGCGGGCATTACTTCGGCTATGGTGGGGCCTGGCAGTTCCAATGTGGCAGGGGGGCAGTTTGCCTTTATCAAGACGAAGGGGAGAAGAATCGATGAATTGGCAGTTTTGGCTCCTGCGGCGATGAAGGTTGCTTTTGGGGAAAATCCTAAGGTGAATTTTTCCGGACAGGGGAAAATGCCAGTGACCAGAATGGCTATCGCAGGGATGCTGCGGGAAGAGCTTTTTAAGGCGAAGAAGTATGTGGAAAGGAAAAGGAAGGCGAAAGAATCCGGAGAGGTTTTCGAAGAGGATTTTAAGTACGAATGCTGGATTCCGGTCTTTGAAGGGAGAATCCCGTTGAAGGCCCATGTGCACAGGGTGGACGATATATTTACCGCCATTAGGATTGCCAAAGAATTTGGGCTGAAAATGACGCTGGATCATTGCAGCGAAGGGCATCTGATTGCGGAAGAACTGGCCGCAGAAGGCTATCCCGCCATTGTGGGGCCGGATTTGTCCAGCAGAAGTAAGATTGAAGTGCAGAATGTGGCATTTAAGACGGCGGGGATTTTGGATGCTGCGGGGTTAAAGGTGGCTATTACAACGGACCATCCGGTGTCCCTGATTCAGTCCCTGCCGATTTGCGCCGGGCTGTGTGTGAAGTCGGGCATGCCTATGGATGCGGCGCTGCGGGCGATTACACGGAATGCGGCGGAGATTTGCAATGCGGCAGACCGGGTGGGCAGCCTGGAAGTGGGGAAAGATGCGGATATTGCGGTCTTTGACGGGAATCCGCTGGAAGTATTTACCCAGACCTACTGTACAATAATCGACGGAGAAGTGGTGTATGGATGTGAGGATCATCATTGACAGAGAAAAGTGACAGCGAAGCCGAAAGGCTGAACTGTTACGCAAAGAGTCCGGCCATTATAATTCTTCCCTTTACCAATTGTCATCTTAGAGGTATAATTTGAATATCATTAGGTGGAGTTGACATGCGTAAAGCCCCGGAAGTGCCGGGGCACAAAAGCTGCGCGGCATCCACAAACTTGACATGCGCAAAAGTCTGCGCAGAAATGAGGTGAAGATTGAAAATTGAAAATTTTCAATCTGGAGATTTGTGCTACGCACAAAGTCTCCGTACTTTGGAAAGGAGCAAGGTTATAAAAATGAAAGTAGTGGTTTTAACCGGTGGAATTAGTACGGAAAGAGATGTTTCATTGAGTTCCGGGAAGATGATTTACGAGGCGGTTTTGGAGAATGGGCATCAGGCAGTTTTGCTGGATGTGTATTTTGGATACATTGGGGATGATGTAGAGGGGATTTTCGAGAAGGACGAGGATTGGGCGAAGGAAATAGGGATGGTTGGGGAAGAGAATCCCGATATTGAGGCCGTGAAGGCCTTGCGCAAAGATGGAGGGAAAAGCTATTTCGGCCCTAACGTGATAGCTATTTGCCAGGCGGCAGATGTGGTATTTATGGCGCTGCATGGAGATGGGGAAAGCGGGAAGATTCAGGCCGCTTTTGATTTGATGGGAATCACCTATACGGGAACGGATTATGTAAGTTCGGCCCTTAGTATGGACAAAGGGCTGTCCAAGGAACTGTTTGACTATCACGGGATTCCTACGCCAAGGGGATTCCGCCTGAAAAGAGGGGAAGAGCGCGTGGGGGAAGTTCCTTTTCCCTGTGTGGTAAAGTCCTGCCGGGGCGGCTCCAGCGTGGGGGTCTGCATGGCGAAGGATGAAAAGGAATACAAAGCTGCCCTGGAAGAGGGGTTTCGCTATGATGATGAAGTGGTGGTGGAACAGTACATAAAAGGCAGGGAATTTTCGGTAGGCGTTATGGAGGGCAGGGCATTGCCGGTCATCGAAATTGCGCCAATCAGCGGTTTTTATGATTATAAGAATAAATATCAGGCGGGAAGTACGGTGGAGACCTGCCCGGCAGTTCTTTCGGAGAGGAAGACAAAGGAACTGCAGCATATGGCGGAAAGGGTATTCCGGGTACTGAGGCTGAAAAGTTATGCCCGTATGGATTTTATGATGAATGAAGAGGAAGAGATATTTTGTTTAGAGGCGAATACTTTGCCGGGTATGACGCCCACATCGCTGCTGCCCCAGGAAGCCAAGGCGGAAGGGGTTGATTTCGGGCAGCTTTGCGAGAAGATTTTGCGGTCGGCGAAAGAAATGAAGTATGGAGTTTGACGGGAAAGGCAGGAGATGGGGAATGAAAAGTCTTACGTTAAAGAAGATAGCGGAAGTTTGCAAAGGAACGCTGCATTGCTGCGGGAAAGGAACGGACGGGGAGATATCGGGCGTAGTGCTGGATTCCCGGCAGATAAAAAAAGGTTATCTTTTCATTGCAACGAGAGGGGAACGTGCAGACGGCCATCGCTTCATTCCCCAGGTCTTTTCCAATGGTGCGGCAGGGGTAGTATGCGAAGAAGAGCCGGAAGATAAGTCAGGGCCTTATATCCTTGTGGAAGATTCCTTTCAGGCTTTGAAAGATATTGCGGGCTTTTACAGGCAGCAGCTGGATGTGACAGTGGTGGGCGTGACCGGGAGCGTGGGGAAAACCAGTACGAAGGAGTTCATTTCTTCTGTGCTGGAGACGAAATATAAAGTGCTGAAAACAGAGGGGAATTTTAATAACGAAATAGGGCTTCCCCTGACAATCCTGCGCATTCGCCGCTGCCATGAGGTGGCAGTAGTGGAGATGGGTATCAGCGATTTTGGGGAAATGCACAGGCTGAGTGAAATCGCAAAGCCTGATATTTGTGTGCTGACCAATATTGGGCAGTGTCATTTGGAGAACCTAAAGTCGAGGGAAGGGATTCTGAAGGCGAAAACGGAAATTTTTGACTTTATGGGTGAGAAGGGAAGGGTTTGTATCAATGGCGATGATGACATGCTGCGGACGGTGAAAACCGTAAGGGGAGAAAAGCCGTTGACCTTCGGCCTGGAACTGGAAAATGATGTTTATGCGGTAAACGTGGAGAATAAAGGACTGTTCGGAAGCAGTGCGGATATTCATATGGAAAATAAATCCTTTCATGGGAATATACCTTTGCCGGGGGAACATATGGTGTACAATGCGCTGGCTGCGGCCTGCGTGGGTAACCTGATGGGGCTTACGGAGGAAGAAATTGCCAGGGGCATAGAGGCGGTGAAACCAGTGGATGGAAGAAGCCACATCATACGCACGAAAGAAAAGGTGGTCATTGATGACTGCTACAATGCTAATCCGGTGTCCATGTGCGCGGCTTTGGATTTGCTGTCCACGGCGCTGACCAGAAAAGTGGCGGTTTTAGGTGATATGTTTGAACTGGGAAAAGAGGAGAAGGATTTGCATCGCAGAGTAGGGGCCTATGCGGCGATACGGGGGATTGATGTAATCGTGTGCATTGGGGAACTTTCCAGAAACGCATATGAAGGGGCTCTGGCAGGATATGGAATGGAAGGGAAAAGTGTTTATTATTTCCACCGGAAAGAGGAGTTTCTGGAAAGGTGGAGAGATATTATAGAAATAGACGATACAATACTAATAAAGGCATCTCATGGGATGGCATTTGACGGAATTGTAAAAGTGCTGGCGGGAGAGTGATTCCCGGAAGCAATGAGCAGAGACAAAGAACAGTGTGGGGGTTACGATGGGAAAAAGAAGAAGCGAAAATTACAGAAGAAAATATGCAGGAGAGCAGAAAACTTTTTCCGGCCAGGCCAGAGCCTGGATTGCAAATATTTATTTGCTTTTAATGCTGGGGGTTTATCCGCTTTTACAAGTAGATGGATACATGGATTTGGTATATAAAAAATGGGCAATGCTCCTGCGGGTGACGGTGGCTGCGGTGGTTGTGAGCCTGCTATGTTTTCTTGGCGGTTATATCAGCGGTTTGGGAAAGGCTTCCGGTGTTGCGGCCAGGGGCGGCAAGGGCGCAGGCGTACGAGAGCGGAAAAAAACGGATTGGATGCTTGTGGACTGGTTTGTGGCAGGCTATTTTATTTGTGTGCTCATTTCCTATCTCTGCGCGGCGGACAGGCAGGCATCTTTTTGGGGGGTGGATACCTGGTATACAGGTTTTGTCTGCCAATTGCTCCTTATTGGTATCTATTTTATGATTTCCAGAGGATATGCAGGGATGCCATATATGGATGTGATAAGTGCGGCCGTGGCCGTTATCGTGGGGGGCATTGTGATATTGCAACGGTTCGGTGTGGATGTATTGCATCTTTACGAAGGGTTTGGGGATGACGTGAAGCTGGAGTTTGTCACAACGCTGGGGCAGATTACATGGACTTCCAGTTATGTTACGATTCTTCTGATCGCCGGAATGGGAGTTTATTTTCTCACAGCAGAAACGGAAAAAAACAGGAAAATCTTTTGGGGAATATGCGTGGGTATTGGTTTTGCCATGGAAATGGTGCTGAATTGCGATAGCGGCGTGATTGCCATGTGCGCGGCGATAATGATTATGGTATGGATTGCGGTGGGCAGCAGGGAGAAAACGCTTAGGGTAATGGAAATACTGATGATTTTCCTTGCTTCGGCGGCTGTGATGGGGATAGCGGAGCGGCTCTTTGCGAATAGGATGATACCGATAGATGCGATCTACCTGAAAGTTGCACAGAGCGTAATTGTTTATCCTGTTCTGGCGGCTGTGGCTTTCCTTTATTTGCTTATAAAAAGGGAAAAAATAAATGTGGAAGGAAACCGGAAGGGCGTACGTATCATCAGGGGGATTTACCTGGGGATAGTGGCGCTTGGAATTGGGGCAGCCGTGGTTTTGTTTGTTTTGCATGGAAAGGGGTATTTCGCCGGATCGCCTACGGAGAACTATTTCCGGTTTACCATATGGTGGGGGAACAGCAGGGGATTTATCTGGCGGACCGGGGCCGCCGTATTTATGGATTTCGGCATCGGTAGGAAATTATTTGGCTGCGGGCCGGACGGCTTTACCCCGTATGCGTATCAATTGATGGGGGATGCCATTAATGAATTCTGGCATAACCAGATAGTTCCCAACGTACATAATGAGTGGTTCAATGCGGTGATTAATTATGGGCTTGTAGGGGGAGCGGCATATTTAGGTATTTTTGTCTCTTCGGCCTGGCTTTATCTGAAAACAGCCCTATCTTCCATGGCGGATGGGAAAACGCGGGCGGTGCTCTTTGGCTGCGGGCTGGCTGCTTTTGGGTATATTGTCCACAATGTCTTATGTTACCAGCAGATTATCGGCACACCGGTAATTTTCATACTGATAGGCATAGGTGCGGCGAAAATACGGCAGGAAAAAGCGGCTGATCCAAAAGAGCCGCTGTAGGCGATGCGGCATCAGAAATTGTGCCACCAGGGGAGAAGTCTGTGGGGGCGGATGGGAAAGGCCCGTGGTGTCGAAAGAGGAACAGACGATGATTGAGTCAAATAGGATGACCGCTGGCAGTCCGGCAAAACATATTTTAAAATTGGCGTTTCCGTTGATGCTTGGAAATATTTTTCAGCAGCTGTATACAATTGTGGATACGGCTGTGGTGGGAAAAGCCCTTGGGGTGAATGCTTTGGCGGCACTTGGAACAACGGAATGGATGATTTTCTTGATGGTGGGCGCTATTCAGGGGATAACCCATGGGTTTTCCGTAGTTGTGGCTCAACGCTTTGGGAATAAGGAAGAAGAGGGGGTGAGAGCGGCGGTCATATGTGCGTTGGCGCTTACCCTTGTTTTTTCTGCGATATTTATGGTGGCCGGGCTGTTTCTTATCTGTCTGATATTAAAAATTATCCGTGTGCCGGAAGAAATATATGGAATGGCAAAAGAATATTTACGTATTATCTATGGAGGGATACCCATAACTTTTGCTTACCATATGATGGCTTCGGTCCTGCGGGCAGTGGGCAACAGCAAAATACCGCTTAAGGCGATTGCCATTTCTTCCGTATGTAATATTTTTATGGATATTTATTTTGTGATATATATGCGGCAGGGAATTGCGGGGGCGGCCTGGGCTACGATAATAGCTCAAATGATATCGGTTTTTTATATCATAGGAAATTGCCGTAAGGTATTGGCAAAGTCCGGGTGCAGGCAAGAAGGAGAACGGAAAAGGGGGAATCCTTGGAGAGGATTTTGGGGAGATATACGAAAAAAGGACTTGCTGGAAGAACTGAGAATAGGATTGCCCCTGGGGGTACAAAATATGGTGACAGCCCTGGGCGGGTTGGCCGTGCAGGCGATGATTAACAGTTTTGGTGTCTTGTTTATTGCTGGATATACGGCTGCCGTTAAGCTGTATGGATTGCTGGAAATTCCTGCATCATCTTATGGATATACGATGTCGGTTTTTGCCGGACAGAATGTGGGGGCAGGAGAGAAGGCGAGAGTCCAAAAAGGATTATTTTCGGGGATTGTGATTGGTACAGTGTCCGCGGTTATCATGTCGGCCATTATGATAGGTGTGGGAGACAAAATTGTGGCGTGCTTTATCTCCGTAGGCAATGAGCCGGACGCTGCGGCTGCGGCGGGTGCTTTGGCAGCCGGTTCCGTAGAAAGCGTAGTTCAAACCATAAAAATTGCTTATGATTTTCTTGTCCTTCTTGCAGTTTTCTTTCCTATGCTTTATATTTTGTATATAGCCAGGGGCTGTGTACAGGGCCTGGGGAATTCCCTGCTGCCAGTGGTATCCAGCTTTGTACAATTGCTCATGCGGATAGGCGGTGCATATGTGCTTGCCGGAATTATCGGAGAATATGGTGTCTTTTGGGGAGAAATCCTGGCATGGGTCGGGGCGGATGCGATTTTGGCTTTGGGGATTTTTTGGTGGTTTAAGAAGAAAGGCGAATAAAATCCTTTTTTTGAAAAATTTTTAAAATCTAAAATTTGAACTATTTAACTATTGACATATATATAAATTTATGGTGTTTTGTTATTAACTTGAAAGTACAAAAAAATGAATATTCAGAAGAAAGGAGAGGAAGCATATGAAAAAGGTTGTAAATAATGTTCTTTACCAGAAAAAAGGCGTTACAATCAGCCATGTGGCTTCTAGTCTTCTTTCGCGAAGGGTTGGGGATAGAATCCCTTCTATTTCTGAATATCAGCAGGAATTCGGGGTATCCAGAGGCACGATGCAGAATGCATTGAGTTACTTGAAGGAGATAGATGCAATACAGCTATCTTCCCGTGGGCATATGGGAACATATATTGAAAAAATCGATTATGTAAAATTGCAGGACAGTACATTGGTGCAGGAATTGATGGGGATTATGCCGCTGCCGTATTCCAGGACTTACGAGGGGCTGGCTACAGCGGTTTATGAGCAACTGAAAGATTACCGTTTCAATATGGCTTATGCCAGGGGAGCAGTAGGGCGTATCAAATTGGTAGAAACAGGTACTTATCAGTTTGCTATTTGTTCTCAATATGCGGCGGAATACGCAATCGAAAATGGAAAGAATATTGAAATAGTGCAAAACTTTGGCGATGGAAGTTTTGTTTCCCAGCATGTGTTAGTTCTGCGGGATTCAAAAGCAGACGGTATCCAGGATGGTATGCGTGTTGCGTATGATTGTGATTCGTTGGACCAGGGTGAACTTACAAAGAGATTGATTAAAGGCAAAAAAGTCAAGTTGGTGGATATTCGCACACAACTGACATTGGCTGCACTGGATGAGGGAATTATTGACGCTGGAATTTGGAATTACGATGATATTCTGGAGACGAAGTCATTTGAGGGATTGCATATTGTGACATTGAATAAACCGGATTACAGCAGCGAATTCGCAACAGCAGTGATTGTCATCCAAAAAGGCAATGCATATTTGAAAGAAGTGTTAGATAAAAATATTAGTAAAAGATATACATTAACCGTTTTAGAAGAAGTAAGAAAACAGAAGAGGCGTCCATCCTATTAAAAAGAGTAATATTATTTTTTATGAGTCAATATACAAAAAAATGTACATTCAGAAAGGAGGGAAATCAAGTGAAAACTGAGATGTATGAGAGAATTGAGATTCTTCAGGTTAACAGAGTTATCAGCGAAAAAGTAGCAGATTATGCGAAACGTATTGTTGACAGGATTCTTCTGGAGATGCCGGAGGCCGAACAAGAAAAACTCGAAATGTTTATCACGCATCTTGCGATGGCCGGAAAAAGGGCAGAAGAGGGAACAGAAGAAAACCCTATTGATGAGGCCATTTTGCAGGGGGTGAAGGAAGAAGAAGCATACGAACAAGCAATAGTGCTCCGGGACCAATTTTTGTCAATGACGGATATAAAATTTCCAGAGACAGAAAAGGATTTTCTATCGGTGCATTTGTGCAATCTTTTATCATGAAGGAGGAAGAGCATGAAGATTGTAGTAGGAGGTCAGATTGACAAGCAGGATATCGCCAATATCATAAAGGCGGAATTGGGGGAAGAGGCAGAAGTAACCGTAAAGGGGGATTTGGATGCAACAATGGGAATGAAGGCAGGAACGTATGATTATTATGTGGGAGCATGCAATACCGGAGGAGGCGGAGCGCTGGCCATGGCTCTTGCCATACTTGGAAAGGCAAAATGCGCTACGATTTCTATGCCAGGACAAATTTGCAGCGAAGAGGAGATTTGCCAGGAGGTTAAAAGCGGAAAAGTCGCATTTGGGTTTACGGCACAGCATAAGGAAGCAGTATTGCCGATCTTGTTAAAGGCTTTAAAAGATAAAGTGGGGGGCATATTATAATGAAATATATTGTAATTATTTTAATCGGGGCATTGGCCTCCGTATTGTCGAATCAGGGGATTGCGGTATTTAATGATGGTTTTCGTCCAATTGTAGGTCAGTATTTTAATAAGGAAATTTCAAAAAAAGAGCTGGCAGCGATGAGTTTTGCAGTGAGTTTCGGATTGATTATAGGGTTTGGCATTCCAACTTCTATTGCGGCAAGTATTATTCTGATTCACTGTCTTCTGCTGACAACGGATATGATAGGATCATTCTGTCCGGATACAAAAACGGGAATGATTTTATCGGCAGTAATTGGCGGTGTTTATGGCATTGCAATTTTGGCCGGGCTGGAATTCATTGTTAATTTGTTTGCACTGATGCCATATAACTTTACCAGTGACCTCGGAAGCGTATCCGGGTATGTAACGGTAGGGTTTGCTGTTTTTCCTGCCATTGGCGTAGCCTTGCAGCATGGATTTAAAAAAGGAACTATAACCGCAGGAGTGACGGTACTTTTCTATTATATTATTAAAAAATTTGGTGCTTTTACCATTGGGGCAAATACAGTGGCATTAAATGCGGAAGGTATGGCTATGCTGGCCGGCATGATTATGATGATTATTTATGCGGCTCAGATTAAAGGGACTGAGAACAATAATGAAGCACTGACCATTGGGTTTGAAGCAAATGTATCACGTATTCGCAAAAACTGGATTCTTCTTGCATTGATGGGGGGCTTGATTGCAGCAGGAACCAGCCTTTCCATTATCGCAGGAGACCCCGCATCTTTGGCTCTTTTAGCAGAGGGAGAATATACAAATGCAGCGCTTACTGCTTTGGCAAGGGGGATTGGATTTATTCCACTGGTATTTACTACGGCGATAGTAACAGGCGTCTATGGAGTGGCTGGCTGCACGTTCGTGTTTGTGGTAGGGCTTATGCTGCACGGAAATCCGATTGTAGCCTTCATAGTTGGCGTGATAGTAATGGTTGTTGAGATTGCATTGATTGAACTTTTTGCAAAAGGCATGGATAAGTTCCCTGGTGTAAAAGACATGGGGGAATATGTCCGGACATCTATGAATAAGGTTCTGGAAATTGCACTTTTATCCGGAGGTATTGTAGCGGCGGAAAAGATGTCGGCGGCAGCATCCGGCTATACGGGAATAGGGGCATTATTTGTGATAGGTGCATTTTTATTAAACAGACAGTCCAAGAAACCGATTGTAGATTTGGCAATTGGGCCGGTAGCGTGTATCCTTTTCGGCATATTACTGAACATTCTTTTGGTTTTGAGATTGATTAGCATACCGGTGGCAGGATAAGGGAATGGAAGGATACGCTAAACAGACTTTTCTTGCATTGCTGAATCCATATGGAACGGTAGTACATACATATCCGGGAATTATTGATAAGGTAAAACCTTCTATTAAAAAGCATGGATATGCATACTATTTGGGGAGTAAGCAGACTTCGATGATACCTGATTCCTTGATAAAGAGAATGGGGGAAAATGGTTTTTTACAACATACGATCGATAGGATGTCATATGGTGGAAGGGCAGTGGATATGCAGCTTAGGAGTCCGCTTACAGGGAATCTAATGACCGGCTCCAGCAGCGGAACGGCATTGAATGTGTTTTATCGAATCAACGATATTGGTATTGGAAGTGATGGCGGGGGTTCCGTACTTGCCCCCGCGGCAGCCCTCAATTTATATGGATTTATTTCTCCCATGATTGAGCAGGAATATTTGAGGCAATATGAGAAAGTTTCTACAGATAACATTGCCTTTTCCCCTTCGCTTGGATTGATTGGGAGAAGCCTGGACATTATTCAAAAAGCTGCCGCCTGTGCACTGGATATGGATTTGCCGGAGGCGGCAACGGAACAGCTAAAAATTGTCGGGATTCCGGCGTTTCACAAACGCCTAAGACTGGATATTTATGAAAAGAGAGAGGTTTTGATTCCTTTTGTAAAGGAGACTGTTCAAAGGGGAACAATTCTTCTATCGAAGGAGGGGCCGGTGGATTTTTATGGGTTAGGCGATAGTATATTTGGCCATTTTAGCGATAGGACCTGGGCAATACAGAAGAAGTCCGGGAAAGGGCTGATGAGGGTGGCTAATATGTGCGGTGTATCTGCGCTGGCAATCCCTGAAGAAGATTTAGGGTGTTGTACACTTTTGCTGTGCGATAGTAATCCGCAGGATATTATGAACATGTTAAAGGCGGCAGAAAACTATGTGAAACCGCAAAATGCTTTAATTGATCGGTACTTTGGAAATTTTCAGATGTACTTTGAAGGCTGACGAGGAGGATGGTATGAAAGAAATGAAGTGTCACTAAGGCTGCCAAATACGCAGCCTAAGTGAAACTAAACCATTTTTTATACGCAAATTTGTGCCTGCGCAATGCATGTAACACATGCGTGAAAGATTGCAGGCTGTGGAAAGGGCATGGTGATTAGGATGATAAAGCTTAAAGATGGCTATACCCTGATGCATGAACATGTGACAATTGATTTATCAGGAGTAAAAAAAGATCTTGATTGCAGATTAGACTGTTTTGAAGAAACGGTGGAAGAATTTAAAGAACTTTACCGGCTTGGGGTAAGAAACGTTTTGGAAGTAACTAATATGGGAATGGGAAGGGATATTTCTTATATTGAAAGGGTGGCCGAAGCAACGGGAATCCAATTTATTATTTCTACCGGTTTTTACAAGGAGCCTTTTCTGCCGCAGATAGTATATGAAAAGTCGGCTGAGGAACTTGCAGATATGGTGGTAAAGGAAATAAATGAAGAAATTGGCGATACAAAAGTATGCGCATCCGTTTTGGGGGAATTTGGAACCAGCAAAAACGAGATGACAGCCACAGAGGAAAAAGTATTTCAGGCAATGGCATTGGCAGCAGTTCGTACAGGAGCGCCGGTAACAACACATACGACGCTTGGAACATTTGGGGAACAACAGGCGGATTATTTGATAGAGCATGGAGTAAAGCCGGAAAAAATTATTATCGGGCATATGGATTTGTCACAGGATTTG
Source organism: Lachnospiraceae bacterium (assembly GCA_011958945.1). Taxonomy (GTDB): domain Bacteria; phylum Bacillota; class Clostridia; order Lachnospirales; family Lachnospiraceae; genus Kineothrix. The sequence goes on from BLLT01000039.1 coordinate 19,901, forward strand.
GAAAAAATATTGAGGCTTTTGGGAAAAGGGGTAAATATCGGATTCGACACCGTGGGGAAGCTGAACTATTGTCCGGATACTTTTCGCGTGGAAGCCCTTAAGAAAATATCATTGGAGGGAAGGCTGTCACAGGTAGTTCTTTCTATGGATATTACGAGAAAATCGCATTTGAAAAGTTATGGAGGAATAGGCTATAGCTATTTGTTTACTGATTTTCTTCCGCTTTTAAAGGATTCAGGAATGACACAGGAACAAATTAATACATTGCTGATAGACAATCCGAAGAGGATTTTGATGGAATAGGAAAGGGGGAGGCAGCATGCGTGCATATCCTTTGCAAAGTATGGATTTTGAAGATGCCATGAAACTTCAATTTAAGGTTATAGACTGTATTACGAAAGAATTTCAGGGGCATGATTTTTTGAACCGCGGAGATCTGGGCGTGGTGCAAGGACTGAACAAACCGGTCACAACACATAAAGCGGAAAAGGTGGTTGCAGATATTTTCGATGCGGAAGCTTGTGTTTTTGTGAGAGGGGCCGGAAGCGCTGCGATTCGATTCGGCCTTCACACGATGCTGAAAGCGGGAGAAAAAATTTTGGTTCATCGGGCGCCAATCTACAGCACAACAGCCACGTCCTTTGATATGCTTGGGTTGGTATCAGTGAAAGCAGATTTTAATGATTTGGAGGATATTAAAAAGGTTTTAAAAGCAGAGCCGGATATAAAAGCCGCATTGATACAATATACGCGGCAGAAAATAGATGATTGTTATGAAATGCAGGAAGTAGTGGAAACTATAAAAGTAGAAAAAGATATCCCAATTTTGACAGATGATAACTATGCGGCTATGAAAGTGAAACGCATTGGGGTACAATGCGGGGCAGATTTATCCTGTTTTTCATCCTTTAAGCTTTTAGGGCCTGAGGGGATTGGGATTGTGGCCGGCAAGAAGAAATATGTAAACCAGCTTATTTCGGAAAGTTATTCCGGTGGAATGCAGACACAAGGGCATGAGGCATTGGATGTCCTTCATGGGCTGGCTTATGCCCCTGTCGCCTTGGCAATTCAGGCACAGGTAAATGAGGAATGCGTCAGGCGTTTGCAGAATGGAGAGATTCCCGAAGTGAAAAATGCGTTTTTGGCAAATGCACAATCCAAAGTACTTTTGGTTGAGTTCCAGGAAGAAATTGCGGATGCAGTTTTAAAGGAAGCAGAGAAGCTTGGAGCCGCGCCGAATCCAATAGGGGCTGAATCAAAATATGAATTGATCCCAATGTTTTACCGGATATCCGGAACATTCCGAAAGGCAGACCCCACATTGGAAAAACGGATGATTCGCATTAACCCAATGCGTGCCGGGGCAGATACAATCCTCCGCATAATAAAAACTTCAATAGAAAGAGTGAAAGTATGTTTGTAAAGCAAATATTGGAAAGAAATCCGGAACTTGTGCAGGCTGCATTTGAACTGCATACGAAAGGCCGGCTGCTTCCGGATTCCTATATAATTGATGTCGATGCATTTTGTGCTAATGCAGCAGCGATTCTGGCCGAGGCCAGGCGGCATAATTTTCAACTTTATTTCATGCTAAAGCAATTAGGGAGAAATCCGTACCTGGCCCAAAAACTAGTTGAAATGGGTTATCCGGGAGCAGTTGCAGTTGATTTTAAGGAAGCGCAGACTATGATGGAACATCGGATACCCCTTGGGAATGTAGGGCATCTGGTGCAAATCCCGGAAGCAATGTTGGAAAAGGTGGTTGCTTATGGCGCAGATGTGATAACGGTGTACTCAAAGGAGAAAATGGCTTCCATTGAAAAAACGGCGGAGAAATTAGGCAAGAAGCAAGGGATTCTGATTCGCGTTTATGACAAAAACGATATGATTTATTCAGGGCAGACTGCAGGGATTGCCATAAATCAGCTGGAAGAAACCGTAAAATACATAGATAGCGACTGCCCCCATCTTCAGATTAGGGGAGTTACATCCTTTCCCTGCTATCTTTACCAGGAAGAACGGCAGGATATTTATCCGACCGAGAACCTTACTACGGTACTTCGGGCAAAAAAAATACTGGAGGATATGGGGCATAGAGACTTGCTAATTAATACTCCATCCGCAACCTGCGTAAGCACCATCCGAAAAATGGCATCCTTTGGCGGCAATTGCGGGGAGCCGGGGCATGGGCTTACAGGTACAACACCCCTTCATGCATATGAGATACAGGCAGAGAAACCGGCCGTTGTGTATGTGAGCGAGATTTCCCACAATTTTATGGGCAATGCCTATTGCTATGGCGGGGGGCATTATCGCCGTTCCCATGTGAAATATGCATTGATAGGAGATTCAATGGAAGATGCCAAGATGCTAAAGGTAATTCCGCCCTGCGATGAAAGCATAGATTATCATTTTGGAATTTCCAAAGAATGCAGGGTCGGGCATACGGTTGTCATGGCATTTCGTTTTCAGATATTTGTAACAAGAAGCGATGTGGTTCTGGTGGAGGGCATATCAAAAGGGAAGCCTAGTATTATTGGGGTTTATGACAGTTTAGGGAGAAAGAAGGAATAGTAGATGAGGCGTTTTGTGGTGATTGTCCTGGACGGGTTTGGAATTGGAGCAATGGATGATGCAAAGAAAGAACGCCCGGGCGATGAAAAGGCAAATACTTTAAGAAGCATCTTAAATGACGAGCCGGACTTGAAGCTTCCGAATTTAGAGTACATGGGGCTGATGAATGCTTACGGGGAAGAGAGTGCATTTATGAAGTTTTCCCCGGATGCCAACTACGGAAAGTCTGAACTGATGCATTTTGGCGCGGACACTTTTATGGGGCATCAGGAGATTATGGGAACTCTCCCAAAGAAACCGGAAGCACACCCATTTCAGGAGAAAGTGGATGAAGTTGCAAAGCATTTAAGAGAAACGGGGCATAAGGTACAAACTCTTGAAAGAGAGGGGCTTCGATATATATTGTGTGATGATTATGTGACCGTGGCGGATAATTTGGAAGCGGATTTGGGCATGTGCTACAATGTGACGGCGCCCTTGGATTATATTTCTTTTGAAAAGGAACATGAGATTGCGTCATTGGTCAGGGAGGTAGTTACTGTAGGCCGTGTAATTGTTTTTGGAGGCACAGGGAATACAATGGATGACCTGTGGAATGCGGAAGAGACGAAGAATGGAAAATATATTGGAATCGGCTCCGCAAAATCCAAGTCATATATTCAGGGCTACCAATGTCTGCATTTAGGATACGGTGTTGATAAATATGTACAGGCTCCAACCATTTTGTCAAAGAGCGGCATTCCGGTAACCTTAATTGGCAAAGTTGCCGATATTGTAGCCAATGATTGGGGCACCAGTATTTCCTGCGTACCCACAAAAGAGTGCATGGATGATACAATTGCAGAATTCCGGAAAATGGAAACAGGGTTTATTTGCACGAATATACAGGAAACAGATTTGGCAGGGCATTCTCAATTAACGAGGAATTACCGTGAAATTTTGGAAATTGCAGATGAAGGGATTGGAAGGCTTCTGCCTCTTTTGACCGAAGAAGACGTTTTGCTTGTAATGGCAGACCATGGAAATGACCCGAACATTGGCCATAGCAAACACACAAGAGAATGTGTACCTATATTAATTTATCAGAAAGGTATGCATGGCGTAAAGCTGGGAAAAAGGAAGACGCTTTCAGACGTAGGCGCAACGGTATGCCATTGCCTTGGTGCGCCGGCGCCGCAGAACGGAACGCCTATGTGGGAGGCGTAGGCGCCGATAGGGAAAATATAAGGTAACAGTTCAACCAAGGACTTTGCACTTGCTGAAAAGTAGGACTTTAAAAAAAGTCCGTACAAACAAAGGGAAGGCAAGGCGGTGTGGACGACATAAATGGAAAGCCAGAAGGAACCTTTACAACAGCCGCTTTCTGGCTGAACGATTGCTCCTGGCTTTCTCTTTTTGTTAGTTAGATTTCCCATAACGTCAACTGTCATCTGCATACAACTTTTGCCATCATAACAACTCAGCTTATGGTTGCCTGTTATTTTCTTCTTCCATCATCGCCTTATTCTTAAAATAAGTATCTTTAATAATATCCTGCACCCGTGCGCTAAGCTGCTTCCGTTCGGCTTTTGGTATGTCGTTTATATAGATAGGCGGGCAATATTCCAAGATGACATGCGCCTTTTTAATTTTCGGCAGATGATCCTCGAAAATGCCGGCGGAATTATAGATGCTCATGGGTACGATAGGACAGCCGGATTTTTCCGCAATTTTAAAACTGCCATCCCGAAACGGCAGGAAAGTATCATTTACCTTGTTTCTTGTTCCTTCTGGGAAGATACAGATGGAAATGCCGGATTTTACTTTTTCAATGCCTTCCAGAATAGTTTTCAGCCCTTGCTTGATATCTTTGCGGTCAAGAAAAAGGCAGTGGAGATTTTTCATCCAGGTTACAAGGAAGGGGTAGCGGAGCATTTCCTTCTTGGCAATATAACCGGTGGGACGGGGCACACGTACATAGGTGAGCAAGATGTCGAAATAGCTTCGGTGGTTGCCTACATATAATACAGGGGTGTCAGTGGGAACATTTTCTTCCCCGATAACAGTGAGCGATACGCCGGTCATTTTCAGACATACGCGAAAAGCCCATTTTACAATGGCGAGAGAACTTCTATTTTTCAAATCCATATTAAATTTCCCGATAATCCATTCTGCAATGAGCAGAGGGGTGCTGAGGACAAGAAATAGAATGACAAAAGTGGCGAGACAAATAAAACGAAACATAAGAGGTATCCTTCCTGTTTTTATTCCTGCGTGATATTTCACGTTTGTGAAATAAATAGTACACATTTCATAAACTATTATAGCGGAGAAAGAGAAGTAAAGCAATGCGTAAGTTGATAATTTGTGGGGAAACCGTAACAGTTCAGCCCAGGACTTTGCACTTGC
>BLLT01000040.1 GCA_011958945.1 Lachnospiraceae bacterium
GACTTACAACGCTGTGGCGTAATTTCCTATAAAGTAAAAAGAATCGGCCGGATGGCCACCAAGAAAGAGGTTTCATCATGACACTTACTACCCTATGCTATGTAGAAAAGGACGACTCCTACCTAATGCTCCACCGAATCAAAAAGGATAAGGATATCAATAAGGACAAATGGATTGGTATCGGCGGCCATTTTGAATCGGGGGAAAGCCCTGAAGAATGCCTGCTGCGTGAGGCCAGGGAAGAAACGGGCCTTATTCTTCATTCCTACCGTTTCCGCGGCATTGTAACCTTTCTTTGCGACGATATCACCGATTATTACATGTGCCTTTATACCGCAGATAACTTTAGCGGTACCTTAAAAAGCTGCAACGAAGGCACGTTGGAATGGGTTCCAAAAAATAAATTGACCGAGTTAAACCTCTGGGAAGGCGACCTTATTTTCTTTCAGCTTCTGGAAGAAAACGCCCCTTTCTTCTCTTTAAAACTTTGTTACCGCAATAACGTCCTTTTGGAAGCTGTCCTGGACGGAAAGCCATTGGAACTTTTAGACATAGTGGACAGCCATGGATGCCCTACCGGAATCGTCAGAGAACGTTCCCTCGCCCATCGATACGGCGACAGACACCGCACTTCCCACGTATGGATAGTACGCCCTGGCCGGACAAAAAAAGGCGGTTATGACCTACTGCTGCAAAAGCGTTCCCAGGATAAAGACAGCTTTCCCGGCTGCTATGATATCTCTTCTGCGGGGCATATCCCTGCAGGACAGGATTACCTTCCCTCCGCCCTGCGGGAATTGGAGGAGGAACTGGGCATTTCCGCTTTGGCAGAACAGTTAGAATTTATCGGCTGCTATGACTCCGTTTGCCAATCCGAATTTCATGGCAAACCCTTTCATAACCATGAATACAGCGCCGTGTATATGCTGTTTTGTGATATGGACGCCTCTGCTATGACCATACAGGAGGAAGAGATAGAAGAAGTGATATGGATGGACTATGAGGATTGCCTGGAGGGCATAAAAAACAATACTTTCCCTCATTGTATTTTTATGGAAGAAATTAAAATGCTGGGCCGCGCCCTTTGCCGCCATGCAAAGGACCCGGCTATGTAAATGAACCGGAAACTATTGGAAGCAAATACATATCCTGCATCATGGAGCTGCCTTCTACAACAGCCTCATTTTCTTTGCCAGCTTTACTGCTGCCCTGCCTTTGGGAAGGCCTTTTAAGTCTGCCTCTTTTACTGCCTTTAGTTTAATCACCAGCACAAAATACAGCAGAATCCCTACGAAGGCCGCTGCCGAAAAAGCTATCAGGTTAATAAAATATGCGGATGCCATAAACATTTCCAAAAGGTATTCCATGCCTTCATATACCCCATAAGCAGCCGTTCCCATCAAAACAGAACAAAACAATGGCCTTATAAAGGTTCTGTCAATTTCCTGTTTATATCCCAAATATTTTCTCATGAAGATATTATTCAGTATGCACATAACAATAGAATAAAGCACTGTGGCAGCCATAACGCTATATACGCCCCAATCGGTATAATACAACAACGGCACAAGCACCGCTGTCTGGATTCCGATCGCAAGCACCGCATTGATTACCGGCGTATTTACTTTCCCTATCCCCTGCAGCACCGCATTGGTCAGTGTTGACAGCCCATAGAACACTACCGTAGCCGCCATTCCTATTAACAGGCGGGAAGCCAGTACGAGGGAATCCAGCTGCGGAAAGAGCACCATCATCACCGGCCTGGCCAATATCCCTATACCTACCGCTGCCGGTATGGATATAAGCATCGTCACTTTAATGGCATACGCAATTTTTTTCTTTGTCTGCTTCACCGACCCCTGGGCATATGTGGCAGAAATAGTGGGCACAATGGCAGAAGACATAGCTGAGGCCAATGCAATGGGTATATTGGAAATGGTAACTGCCTTTGTGGAAAAAATTCCAATTTCCGTAGTTGCCGCCACTTTATCCATCTCTTTAAAGCTTACCATCATATTTAAGTAAACAGTCTGATTCAAAGCTGTTGTCAGGTTATAAATACAGGTGCTTAAAATAAATGGCGTCACAACTGCCATCATCAATTTAAAAATATCCCCATATGATTCTATGTTTTCCGTCCTGTCATAGGTGATACGGCGGTTAATCATTTTACGGTTCGTCAAATAAATAGCCACCATGAATAACAGTGCAGCCAGAACCCCGGAGCCGGTACCCAAGGCACTTCCAATGGCGCCGTACATGGCCTGCGTGCCTGCATCTGCTTCCGAAGAAACTGCGGCCTGCACTAACAGATGGGCGGCGCCCAAACTCACCGCGGCATTCAGAATCTGCTCCAATATCTGGGAAACCGATGTCTGCATCATAGTGCGGTGTGCCTGAAAATATCCCCTTAGCACCCCTAAAATCCCATAGAAAAAAATAGTTGGGGCAAAAACCCTGAGAACCGGGATAGAATTGCCCATCACAAAAAAAGGTGCCCATAAAAACAAAACAAGGCTTGCTGCTGCACCGACTACCATAACATACACAAGCGCACACTTAAATATACGCTGTGCATTATGGTATTCTTTTAGCGCAAGCTTCTGGGCAAGCACCTTTGCTATTGCTGACGGTATGCTGTATGAGGACACAAGAAGGACAATGGTATAAATATTATAGGCTGTACTATAATAACCATTTCCTTCATCCCCAATAATACCTGTAAGCGGGCCTCGATACAACAGCCCAATGATACGGCAAATAATAGAAGCTGCCGCAAGGATACCCGCTTGCACAATAAATCCGTCTTTTTTATTATTCCTGCCTTGACTGCGAGATACACCCTTCTTATCAGACATAATAATATCCGTCCTTTTTATCCTATCAGCCAATCATACATTTCCTGATATTTTTTCGCGGATACATGCCAAGAAAAGTCAACGGCCATCCCCCTGTCGATAATTTTGTTCCATTCCCGTTTCTTATCATAATAAATCCGCTCTGCATAACGGATAGTTTCCAGCATTTCATGAGCATTATAATTCGTAAAGCTAAAGCCTGTTCCTGTACTTTCAAACTCATTATACGGCTCTACGGTATCCTTTAAGCCCCCGGTTTCTCTTACAATAGGCACCGTACCATACCGAAGCGACATCAGCTGGCTCAGCCCGCAGGGTTCAAACAGGGATGGCATCAGGAATGCATCGCTTGCCGCATAAATCTTATGGGATAATGCCTCCGAATAAAAAATATTTGCGGAAACCTTGTTGCTATATTTCCAGTCAAAATGGCGGAACATATTTTCATACCGCTCTTCACCCGTGCCGAGAACTACTATCTGTATAGCGTCCTGGCACAATTCATCCATCATGTAATCAATTAAGTCAAAACCTTTCTGATCCGTCAGCCTGGATACGATACCGATGAGCATCTTCTTATCGTCCTGCTCCAGCCCCAGTTCTGCCTGCAGAGCACGTTTATTTTTAATTTTTTCCTTTCTGAAATTCACGGAATTATAATTATGTTCAATATATTTATCCGTCTGCGGATTGAAATCATCATAATCCACGCCATTTACGATTCCCCGTAAATCACCGCTTCTCGCCGTAAGCAGGCCGTTTAAGCCTTCCCCATAAAATGGTGTCTTGATTTCTTCCGCATAAGTATCACTTACCGTTGTAATCGCATCCGCATATACAAGGCCGCCTTTTAGTAAATTCGCATCCTTATATGCCTCCAGTTTATCCGGCGTAAAGAAATAGTCAGGCAGCCCGGTAATGGACTTCACCGTTTTCACATCCCATTTCCCCTGGAATTTCAGATTATGGATGGTCATAACAGTCTTAATTCCCCTGAAAAATTCATTCCCCTGAAAACGCTCTTTCAAATATACAGGGATAAGCCCCGTCTGCCAGTCATGGCAATGGATCACATCCGGCCTGAAATCGATGAGCGGAAGCGTGGACAGCGCCGCTTTACAAAAATAGGAAAACTTGGTTATCTCGTCCAACACGTTGTCACTGTAAGGCTTGAATCCGTTAAACATGGATTCGTTATCAATAAAGTAATATTTCACTCCTTCTATTTCGGCTTCCAATACACCTACATACTCATTCTTCCAGTTGAAATCCATATAGTAGTGCGTCTTGTAAGTCATCAGGTCCTTCATTTCCTGTTTCATACATGTATACTTAGGAATCATGACCCTTATATCAAAATATTCCTTATCAATACATTTTGGCAGAGAACCTATTACATCTGCCAAACCGCCCGTTTTAATAAACGGTACACCTTCCGATGCCACAAATAATATTTTCTTCATAAGCCATACCTCCAATATGATTAGCAATATTATACATCATATTGAAGAGGTTTAAAAGATTTAATTGTTAATTTTCATAGAATATATTTTATTCCCGATACTGAAGCCTAATTTTATCCGCAATCAAGGCTATAAATTCCGAATTGGTCGGTTTCCCTTTCCCCGTATTAATGGTATAACCGAACAATGCATCCAGAGTCTCCATCCGCCCTCTGCTCCATGCCACCTCTATAGCATGTCTTATGGCACGTTCTACTCTGCTGGATGTTGTCTGGTACTTTTTCGCAATAGAAGGATATAACACTTTAGTAATAGAACTTAACATTTCGCTGTCCTCCACGGACATCATAATTGCTTCCCGCAAATACTGATATCCTTTGATATGTGCAGGCACACCTATTTCATGTATCATGTCTGTTACATCCTTCTCAAGGTCGCGGACTACTTTCGCATTTTTTACAACTGCATCCTGCCCGGCAATTATGGCTGAACTTTTACCCGCAGATGGCACTGTAATCATTATCTGGAACTCTTTATCCATATTCATCAGATCGCCAAGTAATTTATACACTCTCTCATTATCCTTTGTTGATGTTAGATTCAGCTGTTCCATAACAAACCTCCGACTTTTTTCATTACATATATCTGAAAATCCCAACTAAACGATAGAAATTTCCAAATACTGCTATAGTCTATTATAATGGAACATTATTTGAGTATTCAACCGTAAGGCATCGCACGCCTTACCAATATATTTTTGTACATCAACTAATGGGACAGCATATTTTCAATAAATATACCATACCCTTTCGTAGAATCCTGTACCAGCACATGGGTTACCGCGCCTACGATTTTTCCGTCCTGGATAATAGGGGAGCCGCTCATCCCCTGCACTATCCCTCCCGTCAAAGACAATAAATCGGCATCCGTAATGCGAAGGACGATTCCCCGGTTCACATTATCGTTTTCCAGATGTATCTCCATAATTTCTATATCATAATACTGAGGCGTTCCGTCAATGCTGCAGATAATTTGCGCAGGCCCCCGCATAATCTCCTGCTTTAACCCTATAGGCAGGGCTTCTCCCGATATCGCCTCAAAGATCTGCCCGTTACAGGTTCCAAAAATCCCTTCCGTTGTATTCTCCGTTATTTCGCCAATCACATTATCTTCATCGTATTCGATATATCCGGTCAGTTCGCCGGGGGCGCCATCGCTTCCTCTCGTTATCCCTATGATTTCCGTATGATACAATGTTCCCTTTTCCAGTTCCATCAATGTGCTCGTATCCACATCGTTGATTCCATGGCCCAATGCGCCAAAATCCGCGCTATCATTGATATATGTCATCGTTCCCACACCCTGGGCATTATCCCGAATCCAGACACCGATTTTATAATCCCCGGACTGGCTGGCCACAGGCTTGACGCTTAAGGAGAGTTCCTCTTCCCCTCTTTTCACTTTCATGACCAGTTCCTGGCCCTCGCTGTGTTTGATTTTTTCCATAAAATCGCTTTTACCTGTGATATCTTCATCATTCACCTGCGTAATATAGTCACCGGACTTCAGCACATATTGCGAAGGGGAGACCTTCTGCCCCTCTTCCCCCACAAAATCCCCCACTCCAATCACCAGCACGCCGTGGGTCTTCACATAAATACCGATGGGGATTCCTGCCGGGGTTAGGGTTTTATCCTGAATAACCTGTACCCCCACCGTTTTCAGCGGAATAATACCAAACAGCTTCAAATCCAGCACATATTTTTCGATTGCATTCGCTTTTATCGTTACCGGTTTCCCCAAATCAATATGAATGCTGTCCCTTGGTATGTTCGATTTTACTAGCCCGCTCACTTCCACAGCTTCCTTATATATCTCCCCGGAAGCGGGTACATGAAAATCCAGCGTCTGATCCACGCCGGCTTTTATTTTAATATTAGAAGGCACTTTTTTCCATAAGGAAAAGTAGCAGGTAAAGACTAAGGCTGCTAAGCTTCCTGCCAGGGCAAAATACAAACACGTTCTATACTTTTCGATTTTACTTTTATTTTTATGGCATTTACAATTTCTACAGCTTTTCCTTTTCAAGTTTTCACATCCTTTCGCAAAATCTTCTTATAGAAAACCTTCTTTAGTATGTGAAAAACTTAAGGATTTTACTTTAGTATAGTTTTGTATTTCTTGCCAATTCTTTCATTTCTTTTGCATTTTGAAGGGCTGCTTCCGTAATTTCCGCCCCTCCCAGCATCCTTGCCAGTTCCCTTAAGTCATCTTCTTCCGATATTTTCCTTATCGTAGTAACCGTGCGCTCCTTTTTCGCATTTTTTTCTATTAAAAAATGCACATCCGACATAGCAGCTATCTGAGGCAGATGGGTAATACAGATAATCTGATGGTTTCTGCCCAAAATCCCCATTTTCTCCGATACCTTCCATGCGGTTTTTCCGCTGATTCCTGTATCAATTTCATCAAAAATAAGCGTCTGTATATCGTCTTTATCAGCCAAAACAGTTTTAAATGCCAGCATAATCCTGGAAAGTTCACCGCCGCTGGCCACCTGGTTCAGGGGCTTTAATTTTTCCCCTTTATTGGTGGATATCATAAACTCCACATCGTCATATCCATCCGAAGCAACCGCTTCCGGACAGGGGCGTACCTGGATTTCAAAGTTTACCTCTTCGAAATTAAGATCAAGCAATGCCTTCTTTAAAAGCTTTCCCAGTTCTTTCGCACCTTTCTTACGTACATCCGACAGCCGTCCGCAATGCTTTTGCAGAATTTCTTTCATGCTTTCTATCCGCTGTGTAATTTCCATTCGGTACACTTCATAATTTTCCAGTAAATTGAGCCGTTCTTCCCCCCTCGCTTTATAAGCGAGTACTTCCTCTATATTATTACCGTATTTTGATTTTAAATGATTGACGAGATTAAGCCGCTCTTCCGTCCTCGCAAAATCTTCCCCATCAAACTCCAGTTCTTCCATATAGCCGGATATAGCTCTGTTAAAATCATTCAGCAAATTATCAATATCCTGCAGCTGCGTTTCCAAATCTGCCAGGTCTTCGTCTAAGGAAGAAACATTTTTTAACTCCCGCAGGGCGCGCCCAATGTATTCCCCGGCCCCTTCTCCCAATCCATATCCTGTCATACGGTAGGCATCGGCCACAGATTCTTTGATTTTGCGGCTGTTTATCATTTTCCGGTAAAGCTGCTCCAATTCTTCGTCTTCTCCCGGAAGCAAGTTTGCTTCCTCGATTTCCTTTACTTCAAACCCTAAAAGCGCCGCTTCCTTTTCCCTGGCTGTTTCATCCCCCGACATTTCTTCCAATTCTTTTTGAAGGCTTACCAGTTCTTTATATCTTTCCCGAATTTCACTTTTTAAATCAAATGCCTTTTGCCCGGCAAAATCATCCAGTATTTCTTTATGCTTTTTCTTTTGCAGCAAAGTCTGATGCTCATGCTGCCCATGGATATCGATGAGTATTTCAGCGATTTCCTTTAGCTGTTTCGTGCCTACCGTTTCCCCGCATACCTTGCATACACTGCGGGAAGGCATAATTTTCCTCTGAATAATAAACGTGCCATCCTCTTCCGGGAAAAAATCCAGTTCCTTCAGCTTCCTTCCTTGCTCTTCATTCACTTGAAACACTAACTCCACCAGGGCATACTCCGCCCCTGTCCGTATCAGTTCCTTGTCCGCTTTCGCCCCTAACGCCATATTTACGGAGCCTATCACAATGGATTTTCCGGCACCGGTCTCCCCGGTCAATATATTCAGCCCTTCCCCAAAGGAAACTTCTTCTTCATCAATCAACGCTAAATTCTTCACATGTAAACTTAACAGCATAGTATCTCCTAAATGTCCATCATTTTATGCAGTTTATCCATAACAATCCGGGTATCATCCGTTGTTCTTACTGCCATCATAATCGTGTCATCCCCGGCAATGGAGCCTACAATCTCCTTTAACCTCATAGCATCTATGGCAGCGGCCACAGCCATGGCCATCCCGGACACTGTTTTAATCACCAGAATATTCTGTGCCCTATCCATGGATACAAAACCATCTGTCAGCACACGTATATATTTATCCCCCAGATAACTGTCATCTTGTTTGAGCACCACATATTTTTGACGTCCATCCCCTGTTGGCACTTTCGAAAGCTTCAAAGCCCTGATATCCCTGGAAACCGTGGCTTGTGTCACTTGAAAACCAGAATTCCGCAGCCTTTCGGCCAACTCATCCTGTGTCTCAATATCATAGTTTTCAATTAGTTCGATAATCTTTCCCTGTCTGTTTTTTTTCATAGAAACAACCCTTCCCTTTCTTTCATTTTTTAATTATACAATGCACAGCAAGGCTGCCCATTTTTTCCTCTCATTTAAACACTTAGCTTTTTATGTAATACTTCCAGAAAACTAGCCTTATTCAGCTTTACTATACCGGTCGTTGTTTCCGCCCGTTCAATCTCCACCTTATCTCCGGTATACAACATTACATTATGGCTTCCATCGAAATTGACTTCAACCTGCTGCACAGATTCTTCCCTCCCGGCTCCTATCTCTATCTCTATCTTGTCCTCCGGCGCCAGAATGATACTTCTGGTATTCAATGTATGGGGGCTGATGGGCGTTATTAAAAGCAGCTCAGCCTTTGGTTCCACAATAGGTCCTCCTGCGGAAAGATTGTATCCTGTGGAACCCGTGGGGGTTGCTACAATCACCCCATCCGCGTGATATTCATTCAAAAATTGTCCGTTTACACATATCCGGAATCGGATAATTTGCAAAGAGCCGCTCCTTGTAATCGTAATATCATTTAATGCGTAAGAGTTTTCCGTTTTATATGCAGGCAGTCCGTTTTCCTTATGCTTTTGTTGATGAATGCCCCCACGGACAATCCTGCCTGTTAACATCATCCGCTGTTCCACCTCATATTCACCGCTTAAAAGCTGATTCATAGCGGCATCCATTCCCGTTTCTTCGATTTCGGCCAGATACCCCAAGGTGCCTAAATTAATCCCCAGCAGCGGGATATCCCTTTGGATAATATCCCTGGCCGCCTGTAAAAGGGTTCCATCTCCGCCTAATACGAGAATACAGTCCACGTCCTCCGGAATCTGCGCCACATCGGTATATTCCTGTTCTTTCCCGGACTCTTTTATCTGTATGGTACATTTCTTCTTCCTGGCTTCCAGATATCCTCTGATATCCCTCGTCTTCTCCAGGTTGCAGTCTTTGTGCCCGTTTGTAATAATATAAAAATGATTCATTAATTTTCCATCCCTATAGCGCCCTATGGGCTTCTTCTACCGTCCGTCCAATCAGTTCTTTCATTTCCGGACTATAGGACAATCCATTTTCTTCTTCCGCTATCCGAACCAATTGCCGCTCTCCCTGGGCCTGTGTCCAATCCAGTATTTCCTCCGGTATTTCTTTTTTCTTTTCGATATGGAGCAAATATTCAATATTTCCTTCCGGTCCCTTCACCGGTGAAAAGCTAAGCCCTAATACATGGAATCCGATACAGTGTGCAAAATTCATCACCTTGCCGATGACTTCCCTATGTGTTTCCGGTTCTCTGACTACCCCTTTTTTCCCCACTTTCTCCCTGCCTGCTTCAAATTGGGGTTTGATCAGGCAAACCATCTGCCCCTGGTCTTTCAGCAGATTTCTGGCTGGCATCAGTATTTTGGTAAGGGAAATGAACGATACATCCACCGATGCGAAATCAAGGGTATCGCTAATCGCTGAGGGGAGCATATACCTGAAATTGGTTTTTTCCATACAAATCACTTTTTCATTTGTCCTTAGCTTCCAGTCCAGCTGTCCATGCCCCACGTCTACCGCATATACTTTTGCTGCCCCGTTTTGCAGCATACAATCCGTAAAGCCGCCGGTGGATGCCCCAATATCCATACATATCATATTTTGCAGCCCGATTCCGAAAACTTCTATCGCCTTTTCCAGCTTCAAGCCTCCCCGGCTCACATATTTTAATGTGCTGCCCTTCACTTCAATCCGTGCCTTTTCCCTGTCAAAGGATGCCCCCGCTTTATCCTCCCGCTGTCCATCCACAAATACGGCGCCCGACATAATAATAGCCTTCGCCTTTTCCCTGGAAGCAGCGAATCCTTTTTCTACCAAAAGCACATCCAAACGTTCCTTCATATGAGTCTATGCCCTTTCCAGCCTTCATCCATCATTGAAATATCCATTATTCTCTGTGATCCATGCCCCGCTGCCCGCGGCGGGTTTATTGGATCTTACAGCCTGCTATATTCATCTATAATCCGCTTCGTCACGGAATCCGCATCTATTGCAATTTCCTGGCGTAAAAGTTCCACATTGCCATGCTCCACATAGGCATCAGGAATTGCAATGGAAAGGAATGCTTTTCCCCATTTCTTCCTATCCAGGAATTCCCTGACCTTTTCCCCATAGCCTCCGCTCGCCACATTTTCTTCCATAGAAACGAACAGCTTGTGGGCATCATATGCCGATTCTATTGTATCCTCATCCAAAGGTTTCACAAACCTGGCATTTATCAGGGAACAGGAATATCCCTTTTCTTTTAACTGCTCCCGCACCTGGCATGCTGTTTTCACCATACTGCCTACCGCTAACAGACAGATATCCCCCTCTTCATAAATCCATTCACTTTTTCCGTATACGATTGGTTTCCTATGCTCTTTTAAACCATCATAAGCCTCCCCCCTTGGGTAGCGCACCGCAATCGGCGCCCCAAAGCCTATGGCAAATTTCATCATATCCGAAAGTTCCCATTTATTTTTGGGCGCCATAATATGCATATTAGGAATGGAAGAAAGATAAGATAAATCAAAGATTCCCTGATGTGTTTCCCCATCGCTTCCCACCAGCCCGGCCCTGTCGATGGCAAAGACCACCGGAAGGTTCTGTATACATACATCATGCAGAATCTGGTCATAGGCGCGCTGCAAAAAGGAAGAATAAATTGCCACAATAGGCTTCATCCCCCCGGCCGCAAGTCCTGCCGCAAAGGTAACCGCATGTTCTTCTGCAATGCCCACATCAAAAAACCGCTCCGGGTACATATTCCGGAATCGCTTAAGCCCCGTTCCATCGGGCATGGCAGCGGTGATGGCTACCACCTTTTCGTTCCTTTGCCCCAGTTTTGTCATAACAGTGGAAAAAATATCCGTATAATTCGCCTTTGTCCTGGGATGGGCAGGAAGTCCCGTTTCTACTTCAAAAGGCTCTGCGCCGTGAAATCTGGCCGGATGCCTTTCCGCCGGCAGGTACCCTTTCCCCTTCTGGGTCATGACATGAACCAATACCGCTTTCTTCACCCTCTTTGCTACATTGAACACACGTACCATCTGGCCTATGTCATGGCCGTCCACAGGCCCTAAATAGGTAATGCCCATATCTTCAAAAAACATCCCCGGAATCACCAGCTGCTTCACGCTATTTTTGGCACGTCTGATAAACTTTACCATCTGATTTCCGTATTTCGGCATATCTTTTAATGTATTATATACCCCATCCCGCAAATCCAGATAGCCGTCCGCCGTACGGACATTATTTAAATATTTCGAAACCCCGCCCACGTTTTCCGATATGGACATGTTATTGTCATTTAAAACGATAATATAATTGCTGTCCAGCCTGGCTGCATTATTTAACGCTTCATAGGCCATCCCGCCGGTTAAGGAGCCATCGCCTATCACCGAAACTACCAGATGCTTTTCCCCGTTCAAATCCCTGGCTTTTACCAGGCCAAGCCCCGCAGAAATAGATGTGGAACTATGCCCTGTGTCAAAGGCATCGCATTCGCTCTCCCTGCGTTTGGGAAATCCGCTCATTCCCCCATATTTTCTCAACGTATCAAAACCGCTTCGCCTTCCGGTCAGAAGTTTATGGGTATACGACTGGTGGCCCACATCCCATATAATTTTGTCTTCCGGCAGATTCAGCGCCAAATGCAGCGCCATCGTCAGTTCCACCGCCCCCAGATTAGAACCGAGATGCCCCCCTGTCACACTGATTTTTTCAATTAGAAATTCTCTGATTTCCTTTGCAAGCAAAGCCAGGTCTTCTTCGTTCAAATTTTTGATATCGTTTTCTTGACGAATATTATCCAATAGCATGTCCATACCCTCTTCTCATTTTTCTCTGGTAATCAGCCGTTTAACCAAACCTTCCAAAAATTCGTTTCTTTCCTTAAAAGAGGACAAAATTTCAATCGCTTCTGCGGAAAGAGCCCGTACATCTTCCACTGCCTGTTCCATTCCTTTTAATGTCACATAAGTAGTTTTCTTATTCTTTTCATCACTGCCTGTCTGTTTCCCCAAAGTAGTCAGGCTGCCCGTCACATCCAGAATATCGTCCTGAATCTGAAATGCAATCCCGATGTTATAAGCGCATTTCTCTATTCTTCCCACTTCTTCTTTGGAAGCCCCTGCTAATATTGCCCCTATCATCATTGCGCTTTGGATCAAGGCTGCTGTTTTATGTTCATGGATAAATAAAAGCTGCTCTTCGGTCACCCCGTCTCCCATATCTTCGGCTTCAATGTCGGCGGTCTGTCCTCCAATCATTCCATAAATTCCCGCTTTTTGGCCAAATACGGAAAGTGCTTTGGCAATACGGTCAAATTCCTCCTTTTCTTCTGCAAAGGAAAATGCTTTTACCGCTGTCTCAAATGCAAAATTCAGCAGCCCGTCGCCCGCCAGGACGGCCATCCCTTCCCCATAAACCACATGGGTAGTTTTTTTACCCCGGCGATATTCGTCATTGTCCATGCAGGGCAAATCATCATGGACCAGGGAATAGGTGTGCACCATTTCAATAGCTGCCATAAAAGGCTCTGCCACTTCCCCTGTTCCCTGAAACATACGGTATGTCTCCTGCAGCAGCATCGGGCGCAGCCTTTTTCCGCCAGCCAGAATGCTGTAATTCATAGCCTGGATAACCGTTTTCTGGTATCCCTTCTCTTCTGGCAGATATTTCCCTATGATTTGCTCCACTTCTTTTACTTTATCTTCCAGCTTTCCGTTAGAATTCATTGAGTTCTCCATTTCCTTCAATCTTTAACACTTTCTTTTCCACCCGGTCTATCTTATCGCTGCAATATTTTAGGATTTCCATTCCCTGCTTGTACTCTTTAAAGGAATCCTCCAGCGTAATATCCTCAGCCTGCAACTTCTCAATCGTCTCCTCCAGCTTCTCAAAAGCTTCCTCCAATGTCAGTTCTTTCTCTTCTAATTCCATTCCACACGCTCCTTCCCCAAAGCCTTAGCCGTAATAATCCCATTTTGCACATGTACCCGCAGCAGGCTCCCTTCCTCCACACTTTCAACGGATGAAACTGTTTTCCCCTCTTCATCGGACACATAAGAAAATCCCTGTCTCAGCTTATCGAGCGGAGAAAGCCCTTTCATTTTTTCGATATATACCTCTAAAAAATGTCTTTTTTTTACCAGAATTGCCTCCATAGCATTTTCCATCTGTTCTTCCAATTTCAGCGAATAAGTCCTCTTTTCCCGGATCTGGTTAGCAGGGCTTAAATATTTTAACTTTAAGCCGATATTGTCCAGACGGTTCTTATACCAATTCATTTTATATTTCAAAAGCCCATCCAGCGTATCCCTATACTCTAGCAGCAGGGCTTCATACTGTCCGTATTCATATACCGCCAATTCTGCGGCTGCCGACGGTGTAGGCGCCCTTAAATCTGCCACGAAATCGGCAATTGTTGTATCCGTTTCATGACCTACTGCAGAAATAATGGGAATCTGGCAGTCAAAAATCGCCTGGGCCACAATTTCCTCATTAAATGCCCACAAATCTTCAATGGAGCCGCCGCCCCTTCCTACGATCATAACATCCACACCCAGGTATTCCAATGCCCGGATACCATTTACAATGGAAGCTGCGGCCTGTTCGCCCTGGACGATAGCCGGATATAATATAATCTGCACATAGGGGTTTCTTCTGGAGACGATATTAATAATATCCCTGACCGCCGCCCCCGTAGCTGCGGTCACCACTCCCAGCGTACGGATATATCTGGGAATCGGCTGCTTATAGCAGGCAGCAAACATCCCTCTTTCCTCCAAATCCTTTTTCAGCATATCGAATTTTTCATAGAGGAGCCCGATTCCGTCCAGCGTAATCTGCCTGGCGTAAAGCTGATATTTTCCATCCCGCTCATAGACATCTACCGTTCCTCCCACCACTATTTGCTGCCCTTCTTCCATCCGAAAAACAAGACCGGAACGATTCCCTGCAAACATTACACAGGAAATCGTTCCTTTCTGGTCTTTCAACGTGAAATAAATATGCCCTGAGGAATGGTATTTGCAATTGCTCACCTCGCCTTTTACATACAATGACTGTAGCATAAAGTCCTGTGTAAACATATTTTTAATATAAGAATTCACCTGTGAGACGGTATAAACATTCTGCATCCTATTTTTCCCCATATCTGGTAAATTTTCTTGCTAAGCAAATTTAGCGAGAATCCCGTTAATAAAGGACGGGGAATTATCCTGCCCAAATTTTTTAGCCAGTTCCACTGCCTCATTGATTGCTACTCCCGTAGGTATCTCGTCATCATACTTAATTTCATAAACAGCAAGACGAATAAGGGTTAAGTCCACCTTGCCCATGCGGCTGGTCTCCCACCCTTTTGCTGTTTCATTTATCATCTCATCAATCACATCCACTTTGGATACAATGTCCTGATATTTTTTTAATATATATTGCTCGTCCTTTTCGCTTGCTGCATTCTCTTCTTCCTGGAAAAATAATTCTTCCTGTTCCGGCATTTCATTCTTTTCATTGAATTCTATACGGAAAAGCAACTTAAATATCTGTTCCCTTAGTTCTCTTCTTCCCATAGTATGCCTTACCCTATCTGTCCTTCTGCATATTAACGCCTGCGATACGGATATTTACATCCAACACATCCAGGCCTGTCATATTCTCTATAGCGCTCTTTACTTTATCCTGAACCTTCTGGCTGGTAGCCGGGATATTATAGCCGTATTCCATGATCAGCGCCAAGTCTACCCTCACTGACTTGTCGATCACATCAACTTTTACACCTTTTTTCAGGTTTTTCACCCCAACTTTACTCATGAATTCATGAGATATATTGCCGGCCATTGCAGCAACCCCGTCTACTTCTGTAGCCGCAATCCCTGCTATCATAGCCACCACGTCATCCGCAATCTTAACTGTACCTGTATTACCCTCTTCTTCCGACACATATCCGTTTCTATCTAATTCTTTTTCCATTTGTTTCCCTCATTTCTGCGCAGCTTTTACATTACAGGCTTGCGGATACCGCGCCGCCGCAAACCTTCGATTCATTCCATATTTCCTGTTTTTACTATGATACCAAAATTTACGGATTTTGCATAGACCCATTTACAGCCAAAAACTTAAACTAAGCTGTTCCGCATTGTCCGCATATGCAATTACTCCGTCCGGGCTCTCTAAATAACGGAAAATCTCCTGTTCCCCGATCAACGCATCTTCCATCTGCCTGTAAACCTCTTCCCCACTGCATTTCAAAGTAACATAAGTGCTCCCCTTTGCATATTCGCGCTGAAATAATTCCCCCAGCCCTTCCTCATCCACAGAGGTAAAATAAGCTCCTTCCTTTACGTAATAGTTCGCCTCCATAGCCGTGCATATAGGCGGTTCCACCACATTTTCTATCTTATGCGTCCTTGTCAGCTGCTGTGTTGTCACACATAAATAGTCATAATTAATTGTAGGCAAATGTTCCCCCTCATATTCACCGCTTTCCCCGGATTCTTCCATCTGATAAGAGGCATCTCCCCATGTAGGGTCCACATAATAATAATCTCCGTCTATCCGGACAAGATTCCAGGCATGTCCTTCCCCTTCCGACACGCTCCCGATAACAATCGTGCAAAAAACACCCGTTTCCCTCAATAAATACTGAAAAGCTTTGGCATAGCCCTGACAGACCGAACGTCCATACAGGAATACGGAGCAGATATTCTGGTTGTCTTCCGCGTCCGCATCGTATTCCGTATGGTTGATAATATATTCATACAGATACTTTACTTTCCCATATTCATCCATTCCCTCGGGAATGCCCGCCAGGCATTGCGAAGCATAGGCCTCTATTCTTTCCTGCCTTTGCCTGGTTTCCTCTTCATCATACAAATATGTGCCTGTTATTGTAATTTTTTTCAGTTCTTCCCCTAACGTATACTTTGTAAAAGTATATCCGTCCACATAAAAAATCTCTGGGTGGTCATTCAATACACACTGAAAAACTTTTTCTATCTTTTGCGTATCCAGCGTGGAAAGCTTCACTTCCTCCCCCCGCTCCCTTAAAACCTGTAGGATTTCCACATAAAGCAGTTTTTCTTCCTCGCTTAAGCAGTCAAAATTATAGTTTCCTTCCTGGCCTGTCATCAAATCCGGAATTGTCTCATCCGAAATCCCGGCCGACTGCCGGATGGTATTATCATCCTGCTCCCCGGTCATCAGTTCTGTGACCTTTTCCTTCACATCGGCCGCTTCCTCCTGCACCCCTTCTTCTTTGCCAAGGAAACCGCATCCACTGCAAAGCAGCATTGCCAGCACGGAAATGACAATATATTGTACGAAAGCTAAATTTCTCTTCCCGCTTTTTTCTTTTCTTCTTTTTCCACTTTTACTCATCATTTTCTCTACCTTATAGGGAACTGAGTCAAAAAACGCATATTTTTAATTACGCCCAAACTCGGATAGTATTAAACCTTCATTCCTGTCCAGAGTCATACCAATGCTCCACTGATTTACAAACAGCAGCAACGGATTCCCCTTCATATCCTTTACCTTTTTCATATCCGAAGTGCCCGTCAGCTTCGCCATATCTATTTCCTTATTTTCCACCCACCGGATATATTCATAGGGAAGCGGCTCTAAGCGTATATCCACATTATATTCGTTTTCCAGTCGATATTTCAGCACTTCGAATTGGAGTACGCCCACCACGCCTACGATAATTTCTTCCATTCCAGTATTGAATTCCTGGAAAATCTGAATCGCACCTTCCTGGGCTATCTGCGTAATCCCTTTTACAAACTGTTTCCGTTTCATTGTGTCCATCTGCCGTACCCTGGCAAAATGCTCCGGGGCAAACGTAGGTATCCCTTCATATTGGAAATGTTCCTTTGGCATACAGAGCGTATCCCCAATGGAAAAAATCCCCGGGTCAAAAACCCCTATGATATCTCCGGCATAAGCCTCCTCCAGAATCTTCCGCTCGCTGGCCATAATCTGCTGCGGCTGTGAAAGTCGCATAACCTTCCCTCCCTGTATATGCTTTACTTCCATTCCCGCTTCATATTTTCCTGAACATATTCTCATAAATGCAATCCTGTCTCTATGAGCCTTGTTCATATTAGCCTGAATTTTAAAAACAAAAGCCGAGAAATCCCTTTGCGAAGGTTCCACCAGACCTGTATCCGCCTTTCTGGGCAATGGGGTAGTGGTCATTTTCAAAAAATGCTGCAAAAAGATTTCTACCCCGAAATTGGTCAAGGCAGAACCGAAAAATACCGGCGTCAGTTCCCCCGCACGCACAACATCCAAGTCAAATTCCGCACTGGCCCCGTCCAACAGTTCCACATCCTCCAACAGCTTGTCCTTTAGTTCTTCCCCGATATATTCTATCATTTTATCCTCGTCCGAAACAGGAATCAGGGTTGTTTCCCCTTCCTTTGTCCCCTTCTGTGTATCGGAATAGATATGAATATATTTTTCTTCCCTGTCATAAACACCTTTGAAACTTTTTCCTGATCCAATGGGCCAGTTAATCGGGCAGGTGGCAATCCCCAGTTCCCTTTCGATTTCATCCAAAAGTTCGAACATGTCCCCGGCGTCCCTGTCCATCTTATTGATAAAAGTAAAAATAGGTATTTTCCGCATCACACAAACCTTAAAAAGCTTTCTCGTCTGCGCTTCCACTCCTTTGGATGCATCAATGACCATTACCGCAGAATCCGCTGCCATCAGCGTACGGTATGTGTCTTCTGAAAAGTCCTGGTGCCCTGGCGTATCCAGTATATTGATACAAAAATTCTGGTATTCAAACTGCAATACGCTGGAAGTTACGGAAATTCCCCTTTCTTTCTCAATTTCCATCCAATCCGAAACCGCATGCCTGGCTGTTGCTTTTCCCTTTACGCTTCCCGCCAGGTTAATTGCTCCCCCATATAGCAGAAATTTCTCTGTCAATGTTGTCTTTCCCGCATCCGGGTGCGAAATAATCGCAAAAGTCCTTCTTCTATTTATTTCCTCCGTATAATCGCCCACGTACTTGTCCTCCTGGTTCTTTCTAAGCATAAGGGATTAACCCTAACTGCTTCTTATCATCTCTTTACAGCCCGTTACAGCCCAGCGGATAGCTGAACTGTAACTATTATATGCGCATCAGCGCAATTCATTATATCACACATAAAGCTAAACTGTTAGTTCTTTTTTATTCTGCCGCCATTGTACTGATAATTATTGTATCCGGGGCTACACCTGTTTTTCTTATAATGATATCTTCAATCTGTGCACGCTGTGCCTCAGACAGCTGGGTGGCATTCACTACCACATCCACTCCGGAGTCGCTGATGCTGACAACTACATCTGAAAACCCTTTGGATTCCAACAGGATTTCGGCCGCCGTTTCTTTCTCCGCAATATCCGTAATCGCTATCATATTATTGATTGCTTCCTGCTTCTGTGTCTCCGTAATATTTGCATTATTTATGATTTCCATCAGGGTTTCTTTATTTTTTGCCCTTGTCTGTTCTTTCAATAGTTTGGCACTGGATAAGGAATTCATCCCTGATGTGGATGTAAAAACTGCCTCTCCTGGCACTTCGCCATCCGCAGCTGTGGTTTCCCCCACATTCTCCGCCATCCCTTCATCCAGATAATCGGCGGTAATATTGCTGATATCCGTATCCAGGCTTTCAATATCCCCATAGGCAGAGGATTGAAGGATATCTTCATCTGAGATGTCATCCATAACCTGCACTTCTTCATCCACAGTATCCAGGGCCAGGTCATCGGATAAAACAATGCTGCCGTCATCATTCACCACAGTATCGCTGTCCACAGTCATAATTTCCTCTTCCGTTACTTTCGTACCTGCAAAGTTCAGGTATCCTGCCACTGCAATCATAATCGCCAGGGCAGTAATCATAATCTGATTTTTTTTAAGCATATTTTTCACGCCTTTTCTCCCCTTTTCTTTATTCGGATTTCATTTTTACTACTTTAATTTTATGTGGTTCAATATCAAATAATGCCACAATTGCTTCAGTAATATTTCTTCTCACTTCCGGCCTATCCCCTCCCTGCGCTACTACAACTACCCCTTCTATCAGGGGCTGCAATGTTTTCACCACATAGGGGGCGGAACCGCCATCGCTTTGCCTGCTGTATACCGTCTCTTCTTCCTGTTTATATTCGTTTACGTTCCTATTGCCGCCTTCCGAATCGGTTTCCTGCGTATCGCTTCTCGTAATGGGTATGTCTTTTTCCACTACCAGTTCCTCCGATGAACTTACTGTCACCATGACCTTTACCTTCCCAGCCCCTTCCATCGCCGATATTGCCTGTTCTAATTTATTCTCCATATAGCTTTCGTATTCCTTCGTACCGCCAAATTTTTCTGATTCTCCGGCTGCAGCTTTTTCATCTTCCGCCTTTTCTTCTATTATACTTGTATTGCTGTCCCATATTCCGTACTCGGAGGTTTTGCTTTTCTTTTTTTCTGCCGAGGGCATCGCCATAATGACTAACAGTATACCGGCCAGGATGCAAATTACAAACTGGTCCTTTCGCATTTTTATTTTCTCTATTTTTGAAAGCGGCCCTGTATTTATCATCTGTTCGTTCTTTTTTTCTTCCTTCATTGCCGTCACCCTCATTTTTCCATGAATAAATTTTATTCATTAATTACAATATATTTTTCGTCCGTACATAAGGCTGCCGCAAAGTCCTGCCGCATTTTATCATTCCCGGTATCCGCCCCTGCCAGTCTCTGTCCTATGTCCTCCCCGCTGATAACCTCTATTTTTTCAATTTGAATTTTTCCCCCTCCCTGTGTTTTCCCCACAGTCACTTCCACTTTAGGAGGTTCTTCATAAACTGTTACTCCTTTTATATAAAATCCATACTCACCGGCAATCCCTCCCAGCTTCTCTTTCACTTCCTCACCAAAAGCGGCAGCAGTTCCATTTTCCTCCGGATATTCCCACTCAATATCCCCCGTCATCTCCTCCAGTTCCCTTTGAAACCGCTCCACCTCTTCCCATAATTCCGCATTTTCCCCGGAAAGAAACAAAGCCCTCACCGGTACAACAAACTGAGCCAGTATCATCATACCTATCAACAGCTTCACATATTTTTCATAAGATTTCCCCGCTGTAAAATGCAGGAAGCTTTGGGCGCATATAATGAAAATCCCTATTCGCTTCATGAATTCCAAAAAAGAATATCCCATAACCCCCAATTCCTCCATAACTTTCTTGTGCAAATTGCCAGACGCACTCCGAAGCCAGGGCTGTTAGCTCCCGAATCTTAAGAATCAAACTTGCAGCGCTGCTAAGCGGCGGGATATTTGACTCTCGCGGCAGCTGCCAAATGTCCAATCCAACCTTTGGTTGGATTTAAGCATGCCACTTGGCTCGTTGCTGGCGGGAATAAGTCAATTCGTCGTATATGCCACAACGGCTATTGTAATCATAAACAAAGCCACCGCTGTAAAAGCCGCTTTGAAAAGAAGAAAGCTTCCATCCCCCAGCTTGTCCGTACATCCGGTAATTCTTTTATCCCCTACAATCCCTACCAAAGCAGCGCTCCCCTTCATAATACATGCAATCATGAAAAGCTTCGCCAAAGGAATGAGGCATATGGCCAGCAAAAACAGAAGCATCAAAAGCCCTACGCTGTTTTTTATTAAAATTGCAGAACCAATTACCATTTCCGTCACCCCCTCCGCCAGATTACCTATGCCCGGTATTGCGCCAATCGCTTTTTTTACTGCCGAGGACTTTAAAGAATCCAAGGCAGGTGCAATCATGGATTGAAACAGGCTTAGGGAAGTCACGGCGCCCATTGCGACCTTTAGCCCTGCCCCAATTCCTTTTTTTAAAAAATCCAGCAGAAGCGTCAGCCTCTCTTCCGCCCAAATCCCGTTCATCAATGCCAAAAGCACATAGCTATAAACAAGGGGAATAAGAAAAGACAGCAGGATTTTCTCCACCCCATAGGCTAAAACAAGGGTAAACTGGTAATATACTGCCCCGGTCACAGCCCCCCTTGCCGCTCCCACCGCCATAAAGTAGGCAGGAATAAACATTTTAATAAAGAGGACAATATTCCCCACCGTCTCCCCGGCGATATCCGCCGCAGCCAGAAAAGCTTTCATCAATACAGACATCAGCAGCAAATAGAGAAAGTAAAAGCTGATATCCGCTATCTGATGGTTCTGGAATACATCGGAAAAATTGGCAAAAAGAGCGGAAATAATACCCAGAATTAGTACAGAGGCAAAAATGTTTTTCATGCCTGCCATTTCCGAAAGAATCTTCCCTTTAACCCCCTCCCATAACATCCCTATGGCAGTTCTTATTTCCCCATGCAAGACATGGCCCCATATTTCTTTCATATCCAGCTCATAATCTGGCAATAGATTGTCCAAGTTCCTTGCCGCTTCCTCCAGGCCATATTTTTCCCATACATCCGCTGCATCTATTTCTATTTCTGCGGCATATGCCGGCTTGCACATCCCAAACCAGATAAAGAAAATCAATGCAAAAACAATCCGTATTTTTTTCATCCCGCAATCTCCTGTATGCTTTCCAATATAGCCAGCAAGATGGGCATACCTGCCGCAAGCACGGAAAGTTTGCCGAATATTTCTATTTGCCCTGCCACGGATGAATACCCTGCATCCTTGCATATGCCTGAACATAATTCACAAATATATGTAATCCCCGTCACCTTTAATAAAATACGAAAATAGGTGGTATTTTGACCGATATACTGTTCTAAACCTTTCATATTACTGAAAACCGAAGATAATCCGGACACCGCAAAAGAAAAAATAAGCAGGCAAACCGTAAACCCTATGTAGAGCCCATATTCCGCCTTACTGCTTTTAAACTGCAATGCCAGCATGACACCTGCAATCCCCAGTATTCCTACCTTCCATACATTCATATTTTCCCCATTTCTGCACGCTTTATTGTGCATGGCATGTTTATATCTGCATAGCATCCTCAAACTATCCCTATAATTCAAACAAGTTCTGAATCATTGTAAATAAGTCATAGATATAAGGTACGATCCAGGTAAGGACAAGGATAAGGCCCGCCAGGCTAATCAAAAATGCATGTTCTTCCCTGCCGCTATGCTTTAATATCTGGCTCAATATGGTAATCAGAATACCTACCGCCGCAATTCTGAATATCAAACTAACGCTCATTTGCCCTCCTACAGAAGCATAATGGCGAGCATAAGTCCGCCCATAATGCTTAAACTCATAATCACCTTATATTTATTCCACATATCCTTTTCCATTTTTTCAATGGATATGTTCAGCTTATGTATATACTGCTCCACAGCCTCTGCCTGCATCTCCCCGTCCAAATACCCGATACAGCTTCCAAAATCTAAGAATACCTTCCTGTCCGTTCCCGCCACAGGCAGCTTTTTCATACATTCTTCCATTTCTTCTTTCCAAATTGTAAAAAAAGGCAGTCCTCTATTCGCAAGCATTTCATGCCTGATGGAGATAAAAGCGCCCCGGTATGGTTCCTCCACCCTGCCTCCAATTCTTCCGCAGGCCTCCGGCAAGGATGCCCTGCTGTATGCTATTTCATTCTGAAGCATCTCAAAGATCTGGCGCATTTGATACAAAACTTCCAGGCTGGCCTTCCACTTTTCCTTTATAGACCATCCTAACCCTATGCTCCCTGCCATTAAAAGCAAAACCCCTACCAACCGCAGCATATTTTGAAACTCCTGTCATAAATAGTTTGGATTTTGCACTTCCCATCCCTTTTTTCCAGAAGGATATACCTTCCGAATATCTTTCTTTCGTTTAATTCCCTAAAGAAATCTTTTCCCATCACATCCTCCAGAGAATCTCCATGCATGGTAGCAATGATTCTGCTCCCACACTGCAGCACCCGGTGCACCGCCTTTACATCTTCCGCCCCGCCCAGTTCATCCACTGCTATTACTTGGGGTGACATGGAGCGAAGCAGCATCATCATCCCCAATGCTTTCGGGCAGCAGTCCATCACATCCGTACGTCTGCCAATGTCATTCTGAGGGCATCCCATATAACAGCCTGCTATTTCGGACCGTTCGTCCACCACCGCCACATTCATACCCTCCCCAAACCGGTTTCCGTCCGATATCTGCCTTACCATATCCCTGAGCAAAGTAGTTTTCCCGCAGCCCGGCGGCGAAATCAGCAGAACATCCTGCAGGCTGCCCTTATCGTAAATATAAGGCATCACTTTGTCCGCAGCCCCTTTGATTTCATGGGATATACGGATATTCATATAGCATATATGTTTTATATTCCGTATATACCCATCCTTTTCCAAAATAATCTGTCCTGCCAGCCCCACCCGATGCCCCCCTGGTATAGTCAGGAAACCCTGCCGCATTTCATCGGAAAAAGCATATAGCGAATAGTCGCAGACATGGTTTAAGATGGCTTCCATATCTTGTCCTTCCATCTTGTCCGCGGCGCGGATATCCTGAACGATACGCCCTTCATTATCCAAAAAGAATTCCTTTCCGTCGAGAATAACTATGATTTCCCTCCCTATCCTAAGCCTGATTTCCGAAAGCCTGTCCGCCCTCTGTGCCACCGACTTCCATTTAGGTCTTAAATAATCCGGAAATATACGCAGAATTTCCCCGCTCTCGGCCATTGTCTTCACTCCCCTTCCGCCCTTATCATAATATATGAAACATAGGCCAAGTTATTCCACTTTTTTATTTTATAGGAAATTACGCCACAGCGTTGTAAGCC
>BLLT01000041.1 GCA_011958945.1 Lachnospiraceae bacterium
TGCCTGTTACTGGAACGGAGTGAACAGTAACGATAATATATTTATTTAGGGATGCTTCCTAAAATTTGATATTGTCTCTTAATATTTATTTGTTATAAGAACGGGAGAAAAATATGGATTTTAACAATTACGGGAATGAAAATAGAAGAAATGACTATGATGGCCAAGGAAATTCCGAAAGCACAGATAACGATATGCTATCGAATGTAAGCCCAAATACAGGCGGCGATAGAGAACATGAAATAAACCGGGATGCAGATACTGCTGCGGCGCAAAGCACAAACCAATATGCAGGTGCAGACTCTGCACAGAACATGAACCAATATACAAATGGCTATGCCGGCCATGGGATGAACCAACATATAAATGGCCAAATGGGCTCTGGGCTCAATCAACATACCAATGACAGCGCAAACTACGGTACCGGCCATAATATAAATAATGACATGGGCTATGGGGGATACCCAAACAACAGCAATGGGAACTATGGTCCAAACCGTACAGGGCAATCACCCTACGGTTACCCCTATCCCCCCTCCTACAAGATGCCAGGGAAAAGCCTTGCTACTGCATCCATGATATTGGGCATTATTTCCATACTATCCACTATTTTAATGACCCTCTATATCCCCATGATTTTGGGAAGTATCGCAATTGTGCTGGCAATTCTGTCCAAGGGCAGCAAGAACAATATGCCAGGGCAGGCAACTGCAGGGATTGTCTGCGGGGCGGGAGGCCTTGTGGTGAATGTGGGAATATTTACGGCCGCTTTGGTTTTCGTTTTTTCCCATCCCGAAATCCTACAGGAAACGGCACGTACTTATGACACTTTTCTCGAACAATATTATGGGGAATCCACAGAAGAAATGTTCGGGCAGTCTATGGAAGATATGATTAATGAAACGTTTGGCCTGGAATAACCCTTACGGCACTTTTATTCAAAAATATTTACCCGGAGCCGTAGATTACGAAAATTTTTCTTTAAAAAATATTTACTCGGAGCCGTTGGTTTCGAAATAATTGATAAGCAATTCCAGAAAGGAGTTTTTTATGAGCGCAATCAGCACAATTAGCAATTCCGCCGGATATGGCGGATATGGGATTTATAACGATTCCGGTGCCGCCGGGGAAAGTTCGGGAATTACAAGGAATCCGGGAGAATCCTCTGTAAAATCACCGGGAAGGAAATCTTCCCCTGCGGAGTGTGAAACTTGTAAGAACCGGAAATATCAGGATGGTTCAGACGAAATGGTGTCCTTTAAATCGGCTACCCATATTTCCCCTCAGGCTGCCGCGTCTGCCGTGCGCTCCCATGAACAGGAGCATGTATCCAATGCTTATAAGAAAGCGGCACAGAAAAACGGGAAAGTAGTGGCTGCCAATGTTTCCATCCACACTTCCGTATGTCCGGAGTGCGGAAGAAGTTATGTTTCCGGCGGAACTACCAATACCCAGATTAAATATTACAATGAGGATAACCCTTATCAAAAAGATTTAAAAGCTGCGGATTCTTTAAAATACCAGGGAATGAACCTGGATATGGCAGTATAATATCTTTTTATATTATAGGAAATTACGCGAATTTTTTGAATCGAGGACTTTTACTTATGAATAAATACAAATCTTCCGGCCAGTTAAAAGGCATTGCAAAAGATCAGCTTTTCGGCCATTACGGAACTGCGATTGGAGCACTGCTTCTGGTCGGCATTATTACTTTGATTATCACCGGCTTGCCCGATTGGTTTGTTTCGGCAAACAGCATTCCGGAACTTATTATTTATTACCTGATTAGCTTTATCATCAGTCTATTTACCGGCATTTTCAGTTCCGGCGAGGCATTTCTTTATCTGAAGCTTACCTGCGGGCAACCGGTTTCTGTAAAGGATGTTTTTTCCGGTTTTCAGGTTTATCCTGATAAGGCGATTGTCCTTCAGCTGGTTTTTTCCACACTGGCTTATATCGCCCAGGTGCCCATGATGATTTTTTACTACCTCTTTTTGACCACCGGGCAGGTAAATTATGTGTTGTTTCTGTCCATTTTCTGTGTCGTAGGTTCGTCTATTGCGATTGTCGTAGGGCTTATGTTTTCCCAGGCCTTTTACCTTTTGCAGGATTTCCCTCAATATCCCGCGAAGGACCTGCTGAAAATGAGCCGGCAGATTATGAAGGGGCATAAAGGACGTTTATTTTATATTTCCCTGAGTTTCCTTCCCCTGTATTTATTGGGGATTTTCTCCTTCTGCATTGTCTATCTTTGGCTGATACCTTATACTAATGCGGTAATGGCTAACTTTTATATGGATTTGATGAAAGGCAGAAGCCAGACGCCTCCGCAGCAGTAAATCAAGATATTGTATAGACTTGAAAACAGGGCTTGCCGCACAATTAGCAGCAGCCCTGTTCTTTTTTATTTTTCTATTGCTCCGCCGTTTTTCCGCCAACGCTCAACCATTTCAAATAAGCATTGATAAACGGGTCCAGGCCGCCATCCAGCACCGCATCCGTATTGCCGGACTCCTCGCTGGTCCTATGGTCTTTCACCATGGTATAGGGCTGCAGCACATAGGAGCGTATCTGGTTGCCCCAGCCGATTTCTTTTACTTCTCCCCTGATATCGGAAAGCTTCTCCGCATTTTCCTCCTGTTTCAGCATATACAGCTTTGCTTTTAACATCTGCATAGCCTTATCTTTATTTTGGAACTGGGAGCGCTCATTCTGGCATTGCACCACAATTCCCGTAGGGAGATGGGTAATGCGGATAGCCGAAGACGTTTTATTGATATGCTGGCCGCCGGCGCCGCTGCTTCGGTAGGTATCAATGCGCAAATCATCATCGTTGATATCCACATCCATGTCTTCCTCAATATCCGGCATCACGTCCAGGGATACAAAGGATGTCTGCCTTTTTCCCTGGGCATTGAAGGGGGATATACGCACCAGACGGTGTACTCCTTTTTCCGATTTTAAATAGCCGTAGGCATTTTCCCCGTTTATTTGAAAGGTTACCGATTTGATGCCTGCCTCATCGCCGTCCAGATAATCCAGCACTTCCACCGAAAAACCTTTCCGCTCCGCCCATCTCGTGTACATGCGGTAGAGCATGCTGCACCAATCGCAGCTTTCCGTTCCGCCTGCCCCTGCATTCAGCTTCAGGATGGCATTATACTTATCGTATTCCCCGGATAACAGGGTGCTGATACGGATTTCTTCGAAGGAAGCGATAAAAGAGTCCAGTTCGGAGCGTATCTCCGCCGCCATATCCTCATCCTCTTCCTCGTAACTCATTTCGATGAGAGCCCCGATATCTTCGTACTGGTGCTCCAGCCCATGGATGGTATCCACCGTATCTTTCAGGTTTTTCAGTTCCTTCATCTTACGGTTGGATATTTCCGGATCATCCCAGAATCCGGGGGCCTCCATTTCCCTTTCCAGTTCTTCCACGCGCCTTGACTTATTTGCTAAGTCAAAGTGAATCCCTCACTTCCGCAAGCGGACTCTCATATGTCTGCAATTCTGTTTTCATCTGATCAAGTTCAACCACTTTACGTTCACCACACTTTCTTATTCTTTTATTTTTAATTCATCATTTCCTGCCGCAGCACTGCTTATATTTCTTCCCGCTTCCGCAAGGGCAGGGGGCATTAGGGTATATTTTCACCGCCTCCCGTTTTACCGGGGCTTTCTGAAGGGAATCATCCTTATTGGTACCCGTTACTTTGGCTACCTGTTCCCTTTCTACTTTCTGTTCGATGCGCACATGGAACAGAAGGCGTACGGTCTCTTCTTTAATGTTCTGGGTCATTTCATCGAACATCTCATAGCCGTTCAGCTTGTACTCCACCAACGGGTCTCTCTGTCCGTAAGCCTGCAGGCCTACCCCCTGGCGAAGCTGATCCATATCGTCGATATGATCCATCCACTTTCTGTCGATCACTTTGAGAAGGATAACCCTCTCTATCTCGCGCATTGCTTCCGGATTGGGGAATTCTGCCTCTTTTGTCTCATACAGCTTTACTGCCTCTTCCTTCAGCTGCTGCTTTAAGCTGTTTTTCTTCGGTTTCAATACCCTTCCCGTATTCACCGGGCGCAAAGGAATCGTGGGCAAAAGCAATGTATTCAACTCCCCGAAATCCCAGTCATCAATATCGGCCTCATCGCTGATGCTGATGTCCACCGCATTTTCCGCGATATCCGTAATCATCTTGAAAATAGAATCGCGCATGCTTTCGCCGCTTAATACCTGTCTTCTTTCTTCGTAGATAATTTCCCTCTGCTCATTCATCACCTGGTCATATTCCAGCAGGTTCTTACGGATGCCAAAGTTATTATTTTCTATCTTTTTCTGGGCAGTCTCGATTGCCTTAGTTAATGACTTATGCTCAATTTCCTGATTCTCGGGAATGCCCAATGCATTAAACATACCAATCAGCCGTTCGGAGCCGAACAGCCTCATCAAATCGTCCTCCAATGAAATATAAAACTTAGATTCCCCCGGGTCTCCCTGACGGCCGCTTCGCCCGCGAAGCTGGTTATCGATACGTCTGGATTCATGGCGTTCCGTGCCGATAATCTTAAGCCCGCCTGCCGCTCTCGATTCCTCGTCCAGCTTAATATCCGTACCACGCCCAGCCATATTGGTAGCAATGGTAACCGCCCCATGGACTCCCGCATCGGCTACGATTTCGGCTTCCAGTTCATGGAATTTAGCATTCAGCACTTTATGTTGGATGCCGTTTCTTGTAAGCATCTTGCTCAGTTCCTCCGATGCCTCAATGGTAATCGTACCTACCAGGACAGGCTGTCCTTTGGCATGGGCTTCCTTTACCGCTTCCACAATAGCATTTAGTTTTTCTTTTCTGGTTTTATATACGGCATCCTGCAAATCCTTACGGATTACCGGCATATTCGTGGGGATTTCAATTACGTCCATGCCGTAAATATCACGGAATTCTTTTTCCTCCGTAAGTGCCGTACCGGTCATACCTGCCTTTTTGTAAAATTTATTAAAAAAGTTCTGGAAAGTAATCGTGGCCAACGTCTTGCTTTCCCGCTTTACTTTCACATGTTCCTTAGCCTCAATCGCCTGATGCAGGCCATCGGAATAACGCCGGCCCGGCATAATACGTCCTGTAAACTCATCCACAATCAGAACCTGCTCGTCCTTCACCACATAGTCCTGGTCTCTGAACATCAGGTTATGGGCCCGCAGAGCCAAGTTAATATTGTGCTGTATTTCCAGATTTTCCGGGTCTGCCAGGTTTTCAATCTGGAAGAAACGCTCCACCTTGGCAACACCTTCCTCTGTCAGGTTGACGATTTTATCCTTCTCATTGACGATAAAATCTCCGGTCTCTTCCCTTTCCACGCCCATAATGGCATCCATTTTGGTCAGCGCTTCCATATCGGCCCCACGCTTTAGCTGTCTGGCCAACATGTCGCAGGCCTCATACAGCTTCGTAGATTTCCCGCTTTGCCCGGATATAATCAGGGGCGTCCTGGCTTCATCCACCAGCACCGAGTCCACCTCATCGATGATGGCATAGTGCAGTTCCCGAAGCACAAGCTGCTCTTTATAAATCACCATATTATCCCGCAGATAATCAAAGCCCAGTTCATTGTTCGTCACGTAAGTGATATCGCAGTTATACTGCTCCCTGCGCTCATCGGATTTCATGCTGTTAAGCACCACTCCTACTTTCAATCCCAGGAATTCATGTACCTGGCCCATCCATTCCGCATCGCGCTTCGCCAGATAATCATTGACCGTAACTACGTGTACCCCTTTCCCTTCCAGGGCATTCAGATAAGCGGGCAATGTGGACACCAGGGTTTTCCCTTCCCCTGTCTTCATCTCCGCAATACGGCCCTGATGGAGGATAATGCCGCCAATCAGCTGCACACGGTAATGCTCCATATTCAGCACGCGTCTGGCCGCTTCCCTCACCGTGGCATAGGCTTCCGGCAAAAGATCATCTAATGTCTCTCCGTCCTCCAGCCTTTTTTTATACTCCTTTGTCTTATCCTTCAGCTGCTCGTCCGTCAGCTGGAGCATAGCAGGCCTTAAAGATTCGATTTTATCAACAGTGCTTTCTATCCTCTTTAATTCCCTCTCGCTATGAGTTCCAAAAAGCTTATTTACAATATTCATCGTCAAACTCCTATGTTATCCATTGGCTTTTATAATCTGGCAGCCGCATTTGTGCCGAAAATGATATCAATGCACCGCTGCTTTTCCAAATTCCAGAAATCCACTGTCTATTGTAGCAGATTTGAAAATGATATTCAACTGTTGATGTGGGAAAAATAGTGGAGAAGAGAAACTGCTATAAGTTATATTCTTTTAAAAGGCGCTTTTGCAGCCCTGTATCCTGAAAGGACTTACCTTCTTCCAAACCAGTTTTTTTACCATCTTCTATCAATTCTGTTAATGCTTTGCACATATTTACTTTTCCTTTCTGCATATAGCATTGTCTGATAGGCGGCATCCGCCTTTATCAGTTCCTCAAGCTTTTCCTTATCCTCCGAACAACGGATGAAATCGAAAACCTGCTTTAAGTCGGTTCGAAATGCATTCGTATCCTCCAATTTTTTATGTCCAATAAATGCATGGGATGCCGCCATGCATCCCCAAACATGCACAGCGGCCACCCATACAGCTAATATATTACGAGTACCAATTCACAAGCACTCCCCATTAGACAAAATCACATCCCGGTACCAAAACCCGGAATCTTTGATTACCCTCTCCCTGGTTTCAAAATCCACATATACCATGCCAAACCGCTCCTCATAACCTCTGGACCATTCAAAATTATCCGTAAAAGTCCAATGAAAATACCCCCTGATATCCACCCCTTCTTCCGCCGCCCGTTTCAGGCTGCTCAAATAACGGTGGGTAAAATCAATGCGTTGGGGGTCATGTACCCTGCCGTCCAGATGTATCCAGTCTTCATTGGACATGCCGTTTTCGGTAATGACAATGGGTTTATGGTATCTCTCCCAATAAAATTTCGGCCCCCAATACAGCGCCTTGGGCGTAACAGGCCATGATGCCATCGTCTTGGCATAGCCCTTGCGGTGGGAAACGTTTTCACAGGTGCCCTCCCCTCCCGCCCGCCCCACATAGGTCTGGTACACATTCATGCCTACGAAGTCAATAGGTTCAGAAATCACCTTCATATCTTCCTGACTAATGCGCGGCAAATACGGCTCCCAAGTCTGTAGAAAATCTAACGGGTACCTGCCAAGCAACACCGGGTCCAGCCAAAATCCGGTTCCGCCCAAAGGATTTTCCAAAGCGGCAAAAGTCTTGTTTCGGCAGGCTTCCACATCCTCCTTATTTTCCGTCAGGGGGGACCACAGCCACCAGGAAGCCGGCGCATAGCCAATCACCGGCCGCGTCTTTGCGGCAGCCTTTATCGCCTGTGCCCCATATCCATGGCTTAGAAGAGAATGATGTGCCGCAAGAAACAAATCCTTTTTCCCTAAACGAAGGCCAGGCGCATGTTCCCCATTCTCCAAAGAAGAACTGATATAACACTGGGGCTCATTCTGTGTAATCCAGTGCTGCACCCGGTCCGAAAGCCGCCTTATCACAACCTCTGCATATTCTGCAAAATAGCGCGGCATATCCCGGTTCAGCCAACCGCCCTTAAGGTAAAGTTCATAAGGCATATCCCAGTGAAATAGCGTAATATAGGGCGTAATCCCCTTAGACAGCAGTGCATCCACCAGGCGGTCATAATAATCCAGCCCCTTTTCATTCACCCTGCCGATACCCTCCGGCAAAACCCTTGGCCAGCTTATGGAAAAACGATAGCTATTGACGGCCAATTCTTCCAGCAAGGCAACATCCTTTTCCCATAACCGGTACTGGTCACTTGCCACATCACCATTGCTTTTATCCGCCACTTTTCCCTCTTCATGGGTGAACACATCCCACACCGACAGCCCCTTCCCATCCGCCGTGACGCTTCCTTCATTCTGGTAGGAGGAACTGGCCACCCCCCATGCGAAATCTTTTCGAAAACCCATCTATTCCTCGCTTTCCGCTGCATCCCCAGCTTCAAAACAAATTGTTTTCAGGCAGACATATGTTTCCTGATTTGTTCCCCGTTCCCCTGTCAGCCTCAAATGCAGGCTGTGCCTGTTTCCATCCACTTCCCCCGTAAAAAAGCCGGAAAACTTCTGAAAATCATCTTCTCCCGCAGTATTCGCCAAGGCGATTTTAGCCACCGGTTTTTCCTCCCGGCCATCCAGATATACCTCCACCGCCGCCCCATCTCCGGAGCCGGAAGCTTCCAGCATTACCCGACATGGCCTTTCCGGAAAAAACAAATATTTATAGGTAACCGTATTCCCCATCCCAAAATGGGCAATATATTCATAATGCTGCTCCCCTTCCCCACGGGCATCAATATAGCAGCCCCCTTCCAGCCTGCATCCACGGTAGGCGTCCAATGGCCGGAAGCAATCTAACGGGCCTTCTATTCCTTGCGTAGTCATCTCCACCTCATCAATAGTACCATCTTCATTAAATAGGATAGGCTCTGCGCATACCTGCCTGCTAAAATGGCTGTTATGGGTAGAACGGTGATAGAAAACATACCATTCCCCGTTTATCCGGGCAATGGAGCCGTGATTATTCCAGCTTTTAGGGTCGCATCCCGTATTGTCGATAATAATACCGCCTTTTTTGTACGGCCCCAACGGCTGTTCACTGACGGCATAACCCAGGCAGGTAGGCCTGCCCCTGGAAATATCGCTGTATATCAGGTAATAAATACCATTTCTTTTCCGTATGGAAATCCCCTCATGAAAACCGTGTTCCTCTTCCGTTAAAATATCTTTTGTTATCGTATCGGAGATAAGCTTTCCTGTCTCCAAATCCAGTTTTCCCCCTTTAGCATGGTATTGCCCCCAGAAATAGTACAGGCTGCCGTCATCGTCCACCAAAATAGCCGGGTCGATTCCGTCCGTATCTGCCGGCCAGATTCCCTGGGCATTTCGAAAGGGCCCATAGGGGGTGTCACTATAGGCCACCCCCTCATCCCCGTTTCCCTGGCAGTAAAACAGACAATATTTATCCCCAATCTTTTCACAATCCGGCGCATACAACGGCACCGTCCGGCTCTGAAGCCTATGTACATTTTCGCTTCGGAAGCTTCCGGAATAAACGGTCCAGTGTTTCATATCCTCCGAACCGAATACATGATATTCATGACTGCAATAAGCATTTTCCCCTCCCCTGTCGGAGGAACCATATAAGTATACAATGCCATCATCCCATTGCCTGGCCTCCACATCGGGGATATAAAACTGGGGTGGTAAAATCGGATTCATAATCGCCTATCCTTTCACGGCACCTGCCATCATGCCCTCTGTAATAAATTTAGAAAAAAAGCAGTATAAAATAATAATTGGTATAATGGAAATGGCTATGGCTGTATATTTTGCCCCCAAATCCTGCAGCATGCCGCTGTTCATATTGTTCATTAAAATCGGTACGGTAAACTTCTCCTCGCTAAACAGCAATATCATCGGCGAAAAAAAGTTATTCCAATAGGATACAAAATTGAAAATCACCATAGTCGCAATCCCAGGCTTTGCTAACGGCAATATAAACCTGTGAAAAATCTGTACTTCGTTACAGCCGTCTATCCGGGCCGAATCCAGCAAGGCATCGTCCATCGTTGTCTCTAAAAACTGATAGATGAAAAAAATGGTGCCGGCATTGGCAATGCTGGGCAAAATAATCGGCCAATAAGTATCCAGCATTTTCAATTCCCTGCATAGCCTGAACAGGCCGATAATGCCTAATTGTCCGGGAACCATCATAGACAGCATCAAAATGGCATAGACCGCCTTTTTCATCTTGAACTTGTATTCAAACAGCCCAAATGCCGTCATAGTGCCAAAATATGCCGCAAGGACTGTAGACGATGCCGCCACGGTAAAGCTATTTAAGAACCCCCGCCCTATGTTAATCCGGGAAATCATATTCCTGAAATTATCTATGAAACTGCCCCCAGGCAGAATATTCAGCCCCGCATACAATTCATTCGTGGGATGGGTAGCGTTAACAATCATAATATAAAAAGGAAACACACATAATACTGTCAGCAGAAACAAAATCAGGTAAATCATCCCATGTCCTATTTTCTTTTTCATATTCACGCTTCCTCCTTCTTTCCGTATAACACTTTAAAGAAAAGTATGGAAAACAATAGAATAATAATAAACAGGCCGTAGGAAATAGTAGCTCCATAGGAATAATCCTTGTTTTTAAATGCCATATTATACAGATAAAGAACCATAGTCATCAAGGATTTCTGCGGCTCCCCGTCACCTTTTGTCAGTGTCATCGGAATATCGAAAATCTGCATGCCTCCAATCAGGGAGGTAACCAGGACGTAAAGCATGGTGGGCTTTAAAAGCGGCAGCGTAATTCGGAACAGCCGCTGCGAATTGCTCGCCCCATCCACTACGGAGGCGTCTATGATTTCCTGTGAAATAGCTGTTATTCCTGCCGTAAGCAGAATCGACGAATACCCAAACCACATCCACCATTGTATAAAGCTGGTGATGCCTTGTGCAAAGGCCGGGCTTCCCATCCAGTTTACCTTTTCCTCAATAAACCCCAACGACTGTAAAATACTGTTTACGCTGCCCGTCTGCCAGTCGAACAATGCAGCAAACAGCACGCCCACCGAAGCAGCCGTCACCAGATTCGGCAGATAAAACACCGCCCGAAAGAAACCGGCACGGCGGATTCTGTACTGGGTCAGCAGCACCGCCAAAAGCAACGAGGAAACAAGCTGGGGAATAAAACACATCAGCCATATTTTCCATGTGTTTGCCACACTTTTCCAAAATACTGCATCATGCAGAAGGTCCTGATAATTATCCAGCCCTGTGAACACAAAGGTCCTGCTGTTCTCCTGATAGGTAAAACTCAGATACAGGCTGTAAAGAATCGGATACAGCTGAAATATTAAAAATGTAATCAGAAAGGGCAAACAAAAAATAAGCCCCCATTTCGCTCGCTTTTCCTTCACGTAAGTACCTCCCACTATCGGATAAAAGTAACCTATTCCACCGTCAGGCTCCTGTAGTTGCCCGCTACATCCGCCTTAAACTGCTCCAGCGCCTCTTCCTTCGATAAAGTTCCGTTCAGATAAAGGTCTATATTGCTCAGCATCAGGTTCCCTATCACATCATCGTATTTGGTTACAATAGAAGTGTTAATTTTATCCAACTCTCCCGTGAAAAATTCGATGGTATTCTGGTCTTTACACCATTCATTCACATAGCCTTCTGCCACCGCCTCATTTACGGGAACGGAACTGGTATAATCCGCCTTATCTACCGCATACTGCTTCAGGAATTCCTGGTTGTTGCACACAAAGTCAATGTATAGCCATGCCAAATCCTTATTCTCACTCAGCTGGTAAATCCCCAGGTAAGAGCCGCCGTTAAAATAGGATGTGGGCAGGGAAGCGATAGCCCAGTTTCCTTTAGAATCCGGTGCCCCGGTCTGCATAACGTTTAACAGCCCCCAGGTGGGAAGGGTATATCCGAAGATGGATTTATCCGCCGCAGCAGAATACCAGGCATCGCTCCACCAGTCCAGCTTCGCGTCATAATCATTATCCCGGATAGTCTTTGCCAAATCAAAGAATTCGGAAACATAATCATCCAGGATAAATTTGCCGTCCTCCACCCAGGGCTCGGTCCGCATCCCATAGTTCGCCATGTTCCACAAATCCTGATAGCTGGCAAACATATGGGTTTCCCCATTGCTGGCCGTCTTAATCTTCTCCGCCGTTTCCAAAACGCCGTCCATGGTAGAAAGCATTTGGGAAATCTCGGCCGGGTCATCGGTACCCAGATATTCCTGCGCCAAATCCCTCTTGTACCAGAAGCCGCCAGGCGTTGCCTGATAAGTCATGGCTCTCAGGTTGCCATCCTCATCGGAAGCCAGTTGTACACAATAAGGCACCGTATTGC
Source organism: Lachnospiraceae bacterium (assembly GCA_011958945.1). Taxonomy (GTDB): domain Bacteria; phylum Bacillota; class Clostridia; order Lachnospirales; family Lachnospiraceae; genus Kineothrix. Next base: position 12,010 of record BLLT01000041.1, read on the forward strand.
TCACATCCGCATTATAAGGAGCCGCAGAAAGATTTTCCCATGCTCCGGACTCTATATAATTCTTGACATTTTTAACATCGGAATAAAAGACATCCGGCCCCTCTGTTTCATTGTCCACAATCGTCTGCATTTTCGTATCGTAATCGGTGCCAATCTGTGTGAATTCTACTTTCACGTTGGGATAGGCTTTCTCAAATGCCGCAATTTGATATTCCGGGTCATTGGTCCATGACCAAACCTGGATAGTACCGCTGTAGCTTTCCGCATCCGCCGCTGCATTCCCGGCTACCTCGTTGACGGCTTCTTCCTCCGATGCCGTCGCTTCTTCCTGCGCCGTTTCCGATGCCTCCTCTGTCTGCTCCGGGGCTGGTGTCTGCGAAGAACCGGAGCCGCAAGCTGCCAATGATGCAGCCGTCAATACACAGGTTAATAACAATGCCACTTTTCTTTTCATCTTTCCTCCATTCTGCACGGCTTTCCAATACTTAGGATGGTAAGATGCCCTTTTCGAAGTCCACGGATGCTGTGCCGACATGGTCTTCTGTACTGTATCGCGATGATGTAATACGCGTTACGCCTGAACATCTTATTGCCTAATCCGCCCATTCCAAATCGCCTTCGGCGAGGGGCAGATTCTTTCCCGGCTAAATTGGTTTCTTTCATTTCACTTCTTTCCCACAAGGAAAAATGGTAGCGCTCCCATTTTATGTCAAAAAAACCTTTCGGTTTTTCATGTGGTTCTTCCTTCCACGATTTTTGCCTCAAACAACTGCTCTTTTCCGTATGGCACCTGATTCTCAATACGGTTCACCAGCGCGCCTACCATACAGGCCGCCATTTTATCAATAGGCTGTGCCACGGTAGATAAGCGGATAAACGGCTCGTAGTTCGTAAACTTAACATCATCAAAACCAAGGACAGCGATTCCGTCCGGTATCTTTACCCCTTTTTCCAAAAAAGCCGAAATAATACCATAAGCCATCATATCTGTATCGCAAAACAAGGCCTCTATCCCCGATTCCAATATCTTATCCGCCAGCCCGCTGGCAATCTTATAGCTTCTATTACCAAAAAAATCCTGCTCTAATGGAAGATGATATTTCTCCAGCTTCTGTTTAAAACCCAGATAACGTTCCTGGCCTTCGTGGAAATCGCCCTTTCCGTTCCCCATTCCATCGCCGTGAAGGTAACCTATTCTGCGGTAACCTTTCTTATATAAAAAATCAGCGCCTAACTCCCCGCTTTTCCTGTTATCAATATCTACTGTAATTGCCCCATCCTGAACAATCCCTGTTTTGAACAAAGCCACTGGCATGCCTATATTGACCAGTTTCTCCACATTTTCCTGCAATACGCCCGTCTTACTGTTGCCGGTCAGAATATAAGCATCCACCTTGCCATAAAGCAGGCCTATTTCCCTGTCGCATCCCCTGGGGGTATTATCACCGCAGACCACATACAGCGTTCCATAGCCATACCGCTCGCATTCATTGGCAATCCTGTCATTCATATACGCAAAAAAAGGGTCGCTGATAGGGAGGGCATTAATTACACCGATGACCTTATTGCTTTTCTTCGCCAGCATCTGTGCCGAAGTATTGGGTGTGTAATTTAATTGTTTTATCACTTCCAACACCTTCTCCCGCGTCTCGGCTTTGACCTTATCGCTGCCCAAAAGGACTCTGGATACGGTTGTCTTGGATACCTTGGCCTCTCTGGCTACATCGTTAATATTCATAATGATTCCCTATGTATACTCCTCTTTTACAAATCTAACTTCTTCTTTCATTTTCTTATTATATGCAAAAATGGGAGCGCTTTCAATTTACTTTTTTCACAAATTTGCAATAAAGTTTTTGGTAATAATTACTCTTCCTTCTGGGGCACGCTCACCGTATTCCGGTATTCATTGGCGGATATTCCCTCCTGCTTTTTGAAAACCCGGGAAAAGTGCGCCATATCCAGAAAACCTACGGCTTCGGCGATATCGCCAATCCGTAAGGATGGATTCCCAAGGAGCTGTTTCGCCTGCTCCATCCGCACATGGTTCAGCAGCTCCGAAAAAGTCTGCCCAGTGTATTTATTTAAAAGCTTGCTCAAATGCCATTGGCTCACATAGACGTTATCCGCCACATCCGCCAGTTTCAGCCGTTCTTTATAATTTGCCTCGATATATGCAAGGGCATTCTTGACGATAAAGCTGCTTGCGGCGCTTTCCAGCCCTTTTTCCCGGTCCTGGTTTTCCTCCCCTTCTTCCCAGGCAGTGGATTCCGCTGCGAATAAATCTGTTCCTGTCCTATCCGTTGAAGTTCCATCCTCCGCCCTTTTTCCCGTACAGCCTGCTGCTCCGTCCTCCACTTTTTCCTTTCCAAATGCATTTCCTTCTCTCCTTAACTCCGCCCTTCCCTTCAGCCTTTCTATCATAGCTTCAATGGCTTCGTTAAGTTCATCCATTTTTGAAGGCTTCAAAAGAAAGCGGCATACCCCAAGCCGGATGGCTTCCCGGGCATAGTCAAAATCCCGGTATCCGGTAAGGATAGTGATTTCCATATCGGGAAATTCCGATTTCAAGGCCGCAATCATGCTAAGCCCATCCATCTCTGGCATACAGATATCCGAAATCAACATATCCGGCCGCTCCCTGCGTATCAATCCCATCCCCTCTGCCCCATTAAAGGCAGTTCCCGCCACCATGCATTCCCAATTTTCCCACTTTACCGTTTTCTCCAATCCCCTTACAATAATCGGTTCATCATCAATTATTACAACCTTATACATAATCTCCACTATCCTCCATACCGCACATACCGCTGTCCGCGCAACTTCCAGTCAACTAAAAAACACCTATCTTCAATGCTACACCTTTCACCCGGATAAATAATCCCCTCTTTCCATCCCCACGGCCCTCAACCAACTGAAGAATGCCCGTGAAACTTCATTTCTTAACCTTTGACAGCCCCAGCCGTCAGCCCCTTAACAATATATTTCTGCAAGAACAAATACACAATAAGCAACGGGAATACTATCAGCGACACGCTGGATGCCATCAGCCCATAGTTGGTTCCCTCCTGGGAAGTCAGCAGGCTAAGGAGAACGGTCACCGAATATTCCGGTTTTGTCTTTAAGAAAAATGACTGCGTAAACAAATCATTGTAGCTCCATAGGAAGGAAAAAATGCCCACCGTCGCAAAAGAAGGCTTGCACAAAGGCATTACCACCTTAAAAAAGAGTTGGAAAATATTGCACCCTTCCATATATGCCGCTTCCTCTAATTCCACCGGAAGCCCTCCGATGTACCCCCTCAAAACCACAATCGCAAAGGAAAGATTTCCCGCTATCTGAGGGAGTATAACTGCCAGCAGCGATTTCGGTATCTGGTTCGTATTGGCCAATCCAATCACGTTCATCATCCGGATAACCGGAATAATCGTAGCGAAAGCCGGGAACATCATTCCCGCCACTACCATGCTGTTTAGCAGCCCTTTTAATTTAAAATCATACCTCACCAGGGCATAAGATGCAAGCCCCGCCAGCAGAATCACCGCCGCTGCCACACTGAGGGAAATCACCAGGCTGTTCCTGTAAGCCCCCAGAATATTTACGCGCTCGAATGCTGTTTTATAATTATCCAGAGTAAATGTTTCCCCCACCGGAAGGGAAAAAGAATCCGAACGGATAAGCTTTTTATTTTTAAAGGAATTCATAAGTATCCAGAACAGCGGATAAATGGTTGTCAATGCCCACCCTATCAATACCGCATAAACCCCTGTCATGCCAAATGAAAATTTATGATACGCCTTTTTTCCTATATTATCGCCCCTTGCCATATCCATAACCATGCCCTTTCTATTATTAGTAGTCCTTTTCCTTAAAAACCGCATTTACAATCTTTGCCGTAATCACTCCCAAAACAACAATCAGTACCGATATGGCCGAACTATAGTCCACGTTGTGAGATTCAAATGCATGATAATACATATAGGTGCCTGTCAGCCATGTGCTGTTGCTTGGCATCCCTTTCGGGAACATAATCCAGGGCAAATCGAACACCTTCAAAGCCCCGGTCACCGCCAGCACCCCGCAGGTGCAAATCACATTGTACAAAAGGGGAAGGGAAATATAACGCACCCTTTGCAGCCTGGAAGCGCCGTCAATGGTGGCTGCTTCGTACAGCTCATCGGAAATATTATTTAACCCCGTAATAAGGATAATAAAGTAAAACCCCACATACTGCCACGTAACCGGTATCATCATGGTCAGCATGGCATGGCTGTTATCCTTAAAATCAATCAGCTTCGCAGCACCAAAGATTTCCCTAAGCTGGTTCAGCATTCCTTTATCATATAAAAAGACAAGGTTAAAAAGCAGGCCCAGGGCCGTGGCCGCAATAACAATAGGGAAGAAGTAAACGGTCCTGAAGAATTTCTGCCCTTTGCTTATATTGTCCACCATAAGGGCCAGTACAATGGCAATTCCCAGCTGCCCGATAATGGTAGCCGCGATCATTTTTATCGTATTTATCAGTGCAGCCCTGATATTGGTGTCCTTGCAAAGTTCTACATAATTGGTATACCATGGGTCATTCCAGCCCTTGGCCGAAGATCCTAAGTTGTTGATTGCCTTAAAACTGTTAAGTATATTCTGAAAAAAAGGATAGTACAAAAAAATTACCAAAAAAGCAAAGGCCGGAACCAAAAAGAAAATAATTGGTTTCTTATTTTTATAAATATTCGAACTCATACTGCTCACCATACCCCTTTCGTTCATAATCCTATAAGGAAAAAAAGCCCCGCAGCAAGCTTTCCATATCCTACTACTTGCCGCGGAGCGTCTTACCTCTTTACTGTTGTCCTTCTGCCACCAGTTTCAGCAGTTCTTCCACCGATTCCTTGATATCTGCCTTCCCGGTTACGATGTCGGGCATTCCGTTGAATACGGGCACTCTCGCTTCTTGTGTCACCTGGTCCTGAACTGCTCCGGCCATACCGGTTGCGCCTGCTACCATATCCAGCCCTGCCACTGCCAGGGAAGATAGCTGGGATTCATCCACCTGAGTTCCGTTTTTCAGCGCGGTTGCGGATACGCTTGCGAAGTTGGATACCATTTCATCCGAAGTCATATAAGAAATGAATTCCACACATACTTTCTGTTTCTCCGGGTCATCCCACGCTTTCTTCGTAATATACCAGCCGGAGGAAAGCCCGCCGATGATATCCGTAGATTTCCGTTCGCCCTTGCCGGGTACATAGGTTACCGTAAAGTTGTCCACATCATCCGTTGCACCTTCAATGCCTCCCACTTTCCAGGAGCCGTCAATCAGAAAGGCCGCCTTGCCATCAATAAACAGCTGAAAGGTCTCCCCATCCGTTGCGGACAAAGTATTCTCCGGCAGGAATCCTTTTTCATATAAAACCTTCATATCCCCAATGCCGCTAATCCATGCCTGCCCATGCTCATCGTCTGAAGATTCCGGAAGGATATTATGGGTTGCCGGCGTCAGGTAATTGTAGATACAAAATTCAAACCAATAATGAGGGATTTCTGCAAAGGACGCAGCGATGGGCGTATACCCTGCATCTTTTATCTTCTGGCAGATATCCATAAATTCATCCCAGGTCGTATCCGCCGTAGGGATTTCCACCCCCGCCGCCTCGCAGACCGCTTTATTCACGAACAGACCTTCCCAGTAGCCGTTCACCGGTACGGAATAATTTTTTCCGTCCACCGGGGAAGCCCCCATCATGCCGTCCTTCATATTGGCAGCATATTCCGGGTAAGTCTGGCGTATTTCGTCAATGGAAACTACTTTTCCCGCTTCTACAAAGGGATTGGAATCCACACCGTTAAAGTAGAAAAGCACATCCGGCTCCGAACCCATTTCAAAATCCGAAATCACTCTCGCCTTAAAGGTTTCCGAAGACGAGCCTGATGCATCGTTAATCTTATTGCCTGTCTCATCCTGCCAGGCTGCAATCGCATCCTGATAGTTCTGCGCATTGGTATCCTCCCCTGCAAACGTTGTGGTCACATTTAAAGTAACAGGGCCGCTGCTCTTTTCCGGAGCGCTTTCCTCTTTGTCTGCTTCTGCTGCCGCTTCGCTTTCGCCGAACTTACTTTCGCTCTGCGCCGGGGTACTCCCTGACGAACCATTTCCACAGGCTGTCAATGACAGAACCATTGCACCTGTTAATAACATTGCCATCATTTTCTTCATACTGCATACCTCCCAATTCTGCCCGGATATCATTTTTTCCCGTTCCTGCACTGCTCTCTCTTCCTGTCATACCGCCTTGACGGCAAGGCACTGCGTGTATGGGATTTGGATCCCCTTCACATTCCCCACCTGCCCGTCAGGCCTCCTTTTGTACGGAAAGATTTATGTTATCCGTTCGCTCTTCTATGTTTTCTTCTTGCAATAATCATACAAAATAAGCAGAATCTATGGAATTGTCAGATTTGTTATTTCTTGTCTATTATTGGTTTCTTGCATTTTCACCACAATTCGGCTAACTGTCTCCCCATTTTTGTCATTTTTTACTATAAGTCCATACTTTTCCCCATAAATAATCCGGATTCTCCTGTTTACATTCCGTATGCCCAGGCTGGCAGAGCCAACCTCCCCCGGCTCAAAATCATCCGCAAGCAATTCTTTTATCCGCTCCTCGTCTGCACCGGACAATGAGCCCGTATTGCGCACCTCCACCACCAGCTTATCCCCTTCCCCAAATACACGGAGTACAATCCTGCCCCGTGCCTGTCCGTTAATGCCGTGCTCCACCGCATTTTCGATAATAGGCTGGATAATCAGCCGGGGAACCTTCACCTGAAACAGGCCTTCATCCACTTCCTTTTCCACCTTCAGCCGTTCCCCGAAGCGCTGGGAGATAATGAAAAGGTATGCTTCCACGTATGACATTTCCTCCTCCAGCGTGACAAAACGCCGGTGACGCCTGTCCATGGTGGCCTCCAGCATAATGGACAAGTTTTCAATCATACGGCTGACCGTATAATTTTCATGGATTCTGGCTTCCCAGTTGATAATTTCCAAGGCATTGTTCAAAAAATGAGGGTTAATTTGGGATTGAAGAGCCATAATCCGGGCGTCCTTAAGCGCCAGTTCCTCTGTATAAATCTTATCAATCTGGTATTGCAGCCTGGCCGACATACGGTTAAAGGCATCCTCCAGATATTCAAACTCCTGGCTGTTAGCGTTGCTTTTTATCTGATACCCGAAGTGCCCCTCCTCTATCATATGCGATGCCTGCACCAGACTGCCGATAGGAGTTGTTACTTTTCTCCGGAAAAACCGGAACACAATAAATACCAACGGCGCCATAAACAAAATAAGGACCAGGGAGATATATTTTACTACATACGTTTCGTCAATCACCATCTCCCTGTCCAATGCTATGATATAACCTATATAATGCCGTTCCGGCTTTCTCACTGAATAGGCGTAATATTCTTCCCCCTGCTTCATCAAGCGGCATTGTCTGTTATTTTCCCCAAGCAGCTGTGCCTCCACATCCGATATCCCCCGGAAAACATCTGCATTATCCCCCGTAAGGAAAACATCGTCCACATAAATTGCGCTCCCCGCATACCCCCACGTACTGTCCAGGCTGCCGAACACCACTTCCTTGTTTAACTCCATGGTCAGCACCGCATAAGGGTGATAGGAAGAAGTCATCAGATTACGGACCATGTAAATCCCGTCTTCCACACCGAAAATCGCCACATCTGTGTCCAGATTGGGATAAATTTCCATCACCCTGGGCATCACCTTATCCTCAAACCTCCTGCTGGCCTGATAGACCGCATTGCTGGTACTCCCCCTGAATGCGGTAAAAAACTGCTCTTCGGGCTCATCCGTAAAAAATAAGGACGTATATAAAAAACTATCATTATAGCAATAATGCTGCTCCAAAAAAGTGTTCACCGCCCTGCGCAGTTCCAGTTCGTTCCCATCCGCTGCATACTGCCCATAGCTTTCCTTAATGGTAGGAAGATAGGAGGCATTTTTCGATGCCTCCACCGCTGCGTCCATCCGCATCTCACATATTTTAATCGCATTATCCGCCGATGTCACTATCGTCCGTTCCGTCTGACTGTTAATCTTACCCGCCGCCACATAAAACATAATATAAGCAATCATTCCAAGGGGCAGCAGCCAGCACAAGGTAAGAAGCCCAATCATACTCCAAGTCAAAGAAGCCTTCGCCCGCACTTTCTTATCCGTACCGCTCTTCCCTTCCATACCTCGCTTCCCCTCCATACCTCTCCCCTTTTTATCCCAAGAGATTATACGTTTTCCTTTTCCATACACCGTTCGCCAATCGGGAAAGCCCCTGATAACTTTGGCTGAATATTTCCTCAGCCTCTTTTAGCATTTCCCCATCACAACCTTAACCCGATGTGCCAACCCTTCGCCCATAAACGGTATCCTATCCACTTTTTCCCCATCCAGGTACAATTCCTTCACACCTTTCATCACCCCGTCCGGGTTAACCACTTCTATCTCATAAGCAGTTCCCCTCCACACCCTCATCATGGAAAATTCCTTCCAATCCGCCGGGATGCAAGGGTCTATGCACAAAGTCTCAAAGCCTGGGCGCACCCCCAGAATATATCTGGTCGCGGAGAAATACGCCCATCCGCCGCTGCCGGTCATAAAAGGATGCCTTGCCCTGCCGTGGGCCGTATGATCTTTTCCCATAATGAACTGACAGTAGGAATAGGGTTCCGCTTCTCTGATTTCTATTTTATCATTCTGCCAGTAAGGGCACAAGGCATTATAAAATTTCATCGCCCGATCCCCCCTCCCCAGCTTACATTCCGCAGCCCATGCCCACGGATTAGGATGGGAAAATACCGCTCCATTTTCCTTGATTCCCGGATATACCCGCGTTACAAAACCGATATCATCATCAGGAACCGTATAAGAAGGTGCATTCAACATAATTCCCCATGGGGTATACAGATATTCGTCCACGCTGTCCATGGCAATCTTCCCCCTCTCTTCATCCGCCGCGCCGGACAGCACAGCCCAGGCATTGGATTCCAGATGCACTCTTCCTTCTTTGTCTTCTTTTGTTCCAATCTTCTTCCCATTCTTCGTAATTCCCCGGATAAACCACTTTCCATCCCACAGTTCTTCGTTGCAGGCACACTTTACCTTTTCCGCCATTTTCCTGTACTTTTTCCCGTCTTCTTCCCTGCCCAGATACTCCGCCAATTCGATAAAATTCTCCAGCGCCCAATAATGCAGGAAAGAAACCATGGCGCTCTCCCCGCCGCCCAGGTTCAGGCAGTCATTCCAATCCGCCCGCAGGCCTTTACAAATTCCGGTGGCCCCCACCTGCTTTGCGGAAAAGTCCAGGATATGCATCATATGCTCATAAACCGTTCCCTCCCCGCCATCGGCATAGGTCACTATTTCATCCACAAAATCAAATTCCCCCGTCTCTTTTATATATTCCACAATAGAGGCAATCAGCCACAGGGCATCGTCCGAACAGGCGTCCTTTAGGCCATGCACTATGCTGTCCTTCTCTGGGCTGGGAATCACCGTAGGCGACCGGAACGGCTTCGCCCCGTCATCGGGCTCAAACCATTCAGGCCGGAACAGATGCAGCCCATAGCCCTCAGAAACCAATCCTTTTAACAATTCCACAATACGCTGCCTGCATTTTGCCGGATTGGAGTGGGGAATCGTCATGGCATCCTGGGCCGTATCCCGGTATCCAAGGCCCACTCTCCCCCCCACCTCGATAAAGGAGGCAAAACGGGAAAACATCACATTAATTTCGGATTGATACAACGTCCATATGTTAATCAAAGTGTTCATGCCTTCATTGGGCGTCTGTATTTGCAGTTTTTCCAATTTTTTATCCCAAAACCTGCGCAACTCCTCGTATGCCTTGTCTGCAGCTGAAACATCCTTATACTTTTCCCTCACACGCCTGCCTTCTTCCCGTTTTCCCTCTCCCAGCATAAAAAGGATGCGGGCCTCTTCCCCAGGCTTCAGACGAATATTTTTCTGTAAAGAACCGCAGTGGTTATTCCCCAGTTCATAAGAGCCGCCGCACTGCCCTGTTTCCACGGCAACAGGGTTATCCTCCGTCCGATAGCTGCCGATAAATTTATCCCTTAAACAGTCGAACCCGTCCGGCATTTCATTGCAGGTAAAATATTGATACCCGAACTCTTCATAGAATAAATCATACTCAATCACCCCATCCTCATAGGAGGAACCGGAACAATACAGGCTCATCTGGAAATTCTGGTTGTCAATATTGATATGGTGGAAGGAAAATTCGCAGTAAGTAAACAAGCTTAAATCTCTTGGCATCGTGCCTTCATTTTTTACTGTAACATCCCACAATTCCACGTTGTCGCCAAGGGGGATGGACAGCGTCTGGCTGGCTTTGATGCCGTTGTAGCTGGATTCATAGACGGAATAGGACAGGCCATGGCGGCAGGTATATTCCGCTTTGTCCAGAGGCTTCCCTACCGGCTGCCAGGAGATACTCCAGTAGTCTTTGGATTCGTTATCCCTGATATAAACATAATGGCCTGGCCGGTCCATGGGAACGGTATTGCCGTGAAACCTGGTGACTCTGTGATATTCCGGCGTTTTATGGAACATATATCCCCCTGCGGTGTGATTGACCACCGCGCAGGTATCCTCCACCCCCAGATAGTTTGTCCATGAAGCAGGCAAGTCTACCCTGTCAATGACGTATTCCCTTTTTTTATTGTCAAAATGTCCGTATTTCATTCCAATCCTCCTATTCCAGTTCCGCACTTGTCCTTCCTGTACCTATTTCTTTTGCCGAAAATTCCCGGCCGCTCTCGCGTCCGCAAATTTTTAGGGATTTATCCCTTGGGTACTGTTCGGACAAGTACTGTTTATTAATAAGACCCGAAGGCCAATGATAATTACTTTTATTATAACTCCTGGCGGCAAGGGCGGGGTATGGATAAGGATGTGAATATTTGTCTATTCTTGTGGTGGACAGCCAGGGCTTTTGACATCCGAATACTATAAAGCCAGAAACGGCACAATAGGCAGTCTGCCCTGCCCACTGTGCCTCCTATACTGATACCTATGGCTCGTCATAAATACTGTAATCTGCCGTCAACCCATTATTGTACAGCGTTCGCCATCTATCTCCCAAGATTCCCCATTCGCTGTTTTCACTATATAAAAGATCATATATTTCCTCCATGGACAATTCATCGCTTCTGCCAATCGTTTCGCCGTTCACTGTCCATACCCATATATCTTCACCGGAATCTCCCATTTTCCAGTCTTCACGTAATTCCCTATACATTATATATGTATTATTCTGATATTTAAACTCCGCCCAGCTATGAGAGGCGGCTGTATTACGCCATTGGCTGAGTATCAGCTTATTTTCCTCATCAATCCCAGGGTTAGAAATATCCGTAAAGCTGGGTTCTTCAACAAAGCCACTATTGGTTTGTAAGAAGCAATAATATGTCAATGCCCCTTGATTGCCGTGATGCCCTGTACAAATCAGCAAGTCAGAAAGTCCGTCAAAGTTCACATCTATGTATTCAAACTTATGCTCTGCCGAAACCCACGTAGCATAGCCGCCTTCCGCTTTCACAGTTATTACTTGTGCGGTTTCGCTATCCCCTTCACGGGATACCACCAATACACCATCTTCCAAAAAATGGTTGTCATCATCTTGATAGTCTGAAATCAGCCATTCAAAAACCCATCCGTCAACCCGTAAGCGGTCATATATCACAGGATTCCCTTTTAAAACTTCCTCTGGCAAAACCTGCGCTATCATTATGTCTTCGGTAACTGATATTGCGTCTTTCCCGTTGTAGATTTCCATTACTCTTCCAGTATCTATGGGTATTTCCTGCTGATATTCCGGCTCTTGTTCATGAATCTCCAGGCCTTCTTCTGTATCCTTTTCCACACCATCCCCCGCATTATCTTCTATACTTTCTTCCGCCTCTTCCCTTATATCTTCGTCTGCACTTTCTTCTATATCTTCCCCTATATCTCCTCCTTCCTCCTCTTCTCCGTCTCCATCCTCCGCAACCCCATTCTGCGTCTATGAATATGATATTGGAGTTTCCTTTTCACTATTTAAATTGCCGCAACCGCTCAGCACTATTATGCCAAACAGAACAGCCATTATGCTTTTAACAATATATCCCCAATTCCTCTTTTCCATAAAATACCTCCTCCTTCATGTTTACTATGCCTGACTACTATCCAAAAACATTCGAAACTATATCATAATAATCATACTATAATTCCATAACATTTCCTATACAATCATGAATCATTATTGAAATATCCGTAACAGTTCAGCCCAGGACTTTGCACTT
>BLLT01000042.1 GCA_011958945.1 Lachnospiraceae bacterium
GGTTAGCAGCCAATGGATTGGAGCAGCCAGGAATCCGCCCCTTTGCAGCAGGCAAGCATTGGAACGAAAAGGATATGACACCACCTGCATAGTTGTACGGACGGATGGTGAAATCAGCGATGTGCCCATTGAACCTCTCTCTTAGTTTTTTCTTGTCTCCGAAATACTGAATGTAGATGCGCCGCTTTTTCCTCTTCCCATCCTCTACCCAATCAACACTTTCTTGCCTTCAAACGCAAACCCATATTTTCGTATTCTGTGCTGTTCAATCCCTTTCGACTCTAATATTGCCCCATATCCCATATTCTCTATCTGCGCCAAAGCCTTTTTCACAGTATCTTCCAACGTTTTTTCTTCATCGGCATCATGCACTTTAAACTCTAGGATAATTGCATCATCATATTCATTTAGTGGTTCCAGCATAACATCATATCTCCCAAAACCGCTTTCCCTGTTAGAAGTCATTGCATAACGGTCTGCCAATCCTACCATCAGCCCAAGCACAAAGCCATGGTAAAAGCGTTCCGGCTCCGCCTCTTGTGATGGCTTTTTCCCCGTATCAAAATAGCTAAATGTGGAAAAGGCTACTTTATTCATATAAATGTTCATCGCTTTCACATCGCCTAGCAGCAAAGCCTTTACAAAGTCATTATATGCCGGCGTAGAATCTGAGAGCCACCCCTCTATCATCACTTCAAACATCAGATGCACTTCCCAGTTGGTCAGCATCAGTTCATATTCATCCCTTCCCCTTTTATCCAAAAAGTGCTGCTCTATCCGCAAATACCCTCCAGCCAGCAGCAGACTCCAAACCGCACTTTCCCTACTGTCCAATTGAGAAAACACAATCTGCTCATCCATCCGTATCCGAAAAGACTCGCCCTTTAAAAGTTTTTCCATGATAATCTTTATATCCCTGCTTCCCTCACGTATCAATTTTCCCACCATACTGTTGCTGCTTGTATTTGCCCAATATGGTGCGAACTTTCCCGTTTTCAAATAATTTAGGATAGACCAGGGATTGTAAATATCTCTTTGGCTGCCAAAGGAAAATCCATCATACCACCATTTTACCTCTGGCATCTGCTGTTCCATTCCATACTCTTTTAAGGCTGCATATACTTCATTCTCTGTAAAGCCAAAACTTCCCGCATACATATCCGAAGTAGACGTTATCACTGTCAGATTATTCAAATCAGAAAAAATAGACTCTTTACTTATTTTCGTAATCCCAGTCATAATAGCCCGTTCCAGATAGGGATTTGTCTTAAATGTGGCATTAAATAAGCTTCTAATAAATGCAATCAACTCTTCCCAGTATCCATATACATATGCTTCTTGCAATGGAGTATCATATTCATCCAAAAAGATGAACACCCTTTTTCCATAGTACCTCATCAAATAGTTGGATAAAGCGTTTAAAGCGTCTGTTGCGATATAGTCTTCCATATCATCGGATACGCTCCGATAAAAATTTTTCTCATTTTCATTCAGTTTTCCACTGTCTAATATAAAATCAAATTTATTGTACAAATTTGAAATAATCCGGCATATTTTCTTTTTAGCATTTAGGTAGGCAGTCTCCTTCACATCCGCAAAACTCAGTGCTATAACAGGAAAATTCCCCTGTAGGCACCGATATTTTTCATCCTCCCATATAGAAAGCCCTTGAAACAATTCTTCTTGTCCGGCATATTCTACGGACAAAAATTGCTCCAGCATACTTATATTCAAAGTCTTCCCGAATCGCCTAGGCCGCGCAATCAAGGTTACATCATCCTTGTTTTCCCACCACTCTTTAATAAAATTAGTTTTATCTACATAAAAGCATTGATTTCGCCTTATTTTTTCAAAACTCTGAATTCCCATACCTACCGTTCTTGCCATAGCCATTGTTCCTCCGGATGCCGAATGTTTGTTTTTTTCATTCTAACATTTATCTTCTTCTGTTACAATGTTTCTTTTTTCTATCCATGTCCGGTAGATATGGGAATCCTTACCGCTCATGCCCTGACTTACACTGCGCTGCACAGCATCGAAGAATGACATCCTAAGACAGCACAATCTCCCTCCCGGAGTCCACCGCCTCTTCCGCTTTCCAGCCTTTTCCTCCCTTTACAGAAACCTTGATTTCTCCATTCTCCGCAATAACATCCACTGTCGCTCCATCGCGTCCGTCTATATCCGGAATTGTGGTGTGAATCCTTGCCCCTTCCCGGATACCATACAGTTTCAAAGTCGAGTCCGCTGTATAGTCATAATCCGGCCTGTCATCACGATTTCCCACAGCTAATGCCGTATTTTCCCTGACCATCAATGGAAGATGGAAATAATCGAAGGTTTCTTTATACCATTTTCCACCTTCTTTTACCTCATTGGTCAGGTAATTCGTCCAAATACCTTCCGGCAGATAATAGGATACTTCCCCGCTTTCCTTGAAAATGGGAGCCACCATTAGGGAATCCCCCAACATGTACTGTCTGTCCAGCGTCTCGCAGGTCAAATCCTCCGGAAACTCCAGGAACATAGGGCGCATCATAGGAATCCCCTCCCTATGGGCTTTCACCGCCTGGGCATAAAGGTAAGGCATCAGGGAACATTTTAACTTCACAAACTTTCTAAGCACATCACAGGCTTCCTCGTCGAACAGCCAGGGCACCCTGTAAGAGGTGGACCCATGAAGCCTGCTATGGGAACTGAGCAGCCCAAAGGCACACCAGCGTTTATAGACATCTGCAGAAGCCGTCTGTTCGAAACCACCAATATCGTGGCTCCAGAACCCATAACCGCATGCGGACAAAGAAAGGCCTCCCCGCAAATCCTCCGCCATGGACGGATAAGTCGCCGTACAGTCGCCGCCCCAATGCACCGGAAATTTCTGTCCACCGGCCGCCGTAGACCTGGCGAAAACAACGGCTTTATCTCTTCCCATCCTTCTTTCCAACAGTTCAAACACTGTTTTATTGTAAAGATACGCATAATAGTTGTGCATTTTTACTGTATCGGAGCCATCATAATACTGCACCCCTGTCACAGGGATTCTCTCGCCAAAATCCGTTTTGAAGCAGTCCACGCCCATATCAATAAGCCTCTCCAGCTTGCTCTGGTACCATTTGCAGGCTTCCGAGTTGGTAAAATCCACCAACGCCATACCCGCCTGCCAGCGGTCGCACTGCCATACAGAGCCATCCAGGTTTTTCACAAAATACCCATGCTCCATCCCTTCATCGAACAGCGCAGATTTTTGCCCGATATAGCTGTTAATCCACACACAGATGTGAAGCCCCCGCTCCTTATAGCGTTTCAGCATCCCTGCCGGGTCCGGGAAGGTGTCCTTATCCCATTCAAAATTGCACCACTCGTACCCTTTCATCCAGAAACAATCGAAATGGAAGGTGTGCAGAGGGATATCCCTGTCCGCCATCCCCTGGATAAAGCCGGTCACTGTCTCCTCATCATAGCTGGTGGTAAAGGACGTGGTCAGCCAAAGTCCAAAAGACCAGGACGGAGGCAGTGCCGGGCGGCCTGTCAGTTTCGTATAAAGCTGCACCGTTCCTTTGGGCGTCTCCCCGTTCAGGATATAGTATTCCAGCCGTTCCGTCTCCACACTGAACTGTACCCTTTCCACCTTCTCACTGCCTACCTCAAAGTGGACATCGCCGGCATGGCCTACAAACACACCATATCCTTTATTGGTAAGATAAAAAGGCACATTTTTATATGTCTGCTCCGAAGCGGTTCCTCCGTCTTCATTCCAGATTTCCACCGTCTGTCCATTTTTCACAAATGGTGTATACCGTTCTCCCATTCCGTAAACATATTCCCCCACATCCAGCAGGAGCTGTTCCACCATGTAATTTTTCTTCGTATCCTTATTTTGCATATAGGCCAGGTTTCGGAAACTGCTTTCTGTGAGCAGCCTGTTCCCCTCCATGGAATCCACAAAATCCACTTTCCATCCATTAGCTGCCTTCGAAATTACCGCACTTGTATGCCCGGAGGTAAAGACAATTTTCTCCTCGTCTTCTTCGATGGATACGAAATCCCCTTCCTGCCTGCACACCTCGTAGTGGGGTCCTTTATACAGAGCCCCTTTGAAATGGACAGCTGACACCTTAATTACATTTTCCATAGGGCTGGAAAATGTAACGGTTAACAGCGACTGGTTCAGTGTATCGCCCCGGTCTCCCATATGCTTTGTTGCTGCATATACGGTAAGTTCTTTGTTTTTGACTTCCGCGTCATAATACTCCACTGCGTATACCGGTTCCATTTCTTCCCGGATGCGCCAATAACCATTCGTGAACTTCATAGTTTACCTCATTTCTGCGCTGCTTTTGCAGCCTGGCATTGCCGGTGCCCTGTGCATTCCAAGTTTGCGGATGCAGCGCTGACACAAACTTGTTTTTTCTAAAACTTACGTCCGTTTCTCACAAATACAGGAAGCTGGGATAATGGCGCCTCTATCTCCACTGTCTCACCGCCCTGATAGGCCACTCCTGTAAAATAATGCGTCCACTCGCTTCCTTCCGGCAGGTATACTTTCCGTTTTCTCATTCCCTCATAAAGTATGGGAGCCACCAATACATCCGGGCCGAACATGTACTCATCTTCCGTTTCCCATGCCATCTTGTCTTCCGGAAAGTCATAGAACAGGGGGCGCATTACCGGAGTTCCCTTCTCATTGGCTGCCTCCATCAAATCCGAAATATAGGGCTTCATATTTTCTCTCAGGTTCAAATAGGTCTTGCAGATTTCATACGCTTCTTCCCCGAAGGACCACACTTCATTGTCCGCCCCGGAAACACAGGCCGCTCCGCCTTCCAATCCCATGGGCTCCTTTAAAGGCTCCCTGTAGCCGTGGAGACGCATCACAGGGCAGAATGCACCGTATTCAAACCATCTCACCAGCAATTCCTGGAATGCGGGGTCTTTCGGATTTCCTCCATGGAAGCCGCCAATGTCCGTAGTCCACCAGGGAATCCCTGCCATTCCCATATTCAGCCCGGCCGCCAGCTGATTCCGCATGCTGGCAAAGCTGGAGTGAATATCCCCCGACCATACCAGCGCCCCGTATCTCTGGGAGCCCGCCCATGCACAGCGAAGCAGATTAATGATATTTTCCTGCCCCTCCGCCTTCATGCCGTCAAAAAATGTTTTTGCATAAAAAAGAGGATAGCTGTTCCCGATTTGTACATTAGGCCCCATATAATAACGGTAATTGTCAAAATCGTAAATACTGTATTCCGGCTCCGCCTCATCCAGCCAGAAAACCTTTATCCCTTTCTTATAATAATTTTCCTTCGCCTTCTGCCATACATATTCCCTGGCTTTCGGGTTGGTAGCATCATAGTGGATGGTGTTTCCCTGGAAGTCCATTGCGATACGGAAGCCCCGGTCGGTGCGAATCAAATAGCCCTTCTCCTTCATCTCCTCAAAGTTCTCGCTCCGATAGTCCACCGTAGGCCAAATGGAAACCATCAATTCTATTCCCATCCCTTTCAGTTCTTTTATCATGCCGTCAGGGTCCGGCCAGTATTTTAAATCAAACTTCCAATCCCCCTGCAGCGGCCAGTGAAAATAGTCGATGACAATGACCGAAATGGGCAGCCCTCTTTTCTTATATTCCCTTGCCACATTCAGCAATTCTTCCTGTGTCTGATAACGGAGTTTGCATTGCCAAAATCCCATAGCGTATTCCGGCATCATTGGCACTGTGCCTGTCGCTTTCCCATAGGCCTCTTCGATTTCCGCCGGGGTATCGCCTGCCGTAATCCAGTAGTCCATCACTTTGGTGGAATATGCTTCCCAAGTGGTGATGTTGCTGCCGAAAACCACGCGGCCCACCGCCGGATTATTCCAGAGGAATCCATATCCCAGCGATGATACTGCAAAGGGAACGCTGGCCTGGGAATTCCTCTGCGCCAGTTCCAAGTCACTTCCTTTTAAGTTCAGGTTCGGCTGCTGATACTGCCCCATACCATATATCTTTTCTCCCGTATTGGATACAAAGCGCAGGGATAAATGGTAATCGCCTCCTGGTATCGGTTTGAATTCCCTGGCTTCCACCTCCAGAGCACTGCAATAATCTGCAAATACGTCGAGACGGTTTCTCAAATATTCGTCCAACAGAATATCATCTTTTTGATTGTAAAAAGTCAGCTTTCCATAAGTGGAAATCCTGGCACGTATTTTCCCATTTATTATTTCGGCATATTCCCCTTCTATCGTTACCCTGGGTTTCGTACCCTCAGGAATCTCCTGCAAAGCCCAGTTTTCCTCTGGCATCGCCGCCATCTTGGATGCCCGCACCCTAAAGCTGTTTTTCCCCCAGGGCTCTATCCACAATTCCTCCGCATCATAATGAAATTTAAGACAATTGTTCTCTACTCTAAATACATTCATATCTAATTCTCCTATTCCAGTACCGCAAGTACCCTCCCAGTACCTATACTTCTCTCCTTTTGCAGAAAATTCCCTGCCGCCCCCAGCGTCAGTTCCTACCCCTTCACCGAGCCGCTGGTCATGCCTTCTACGATATGTTTTTGCATAGTCACGAAAATGAAGCAGCTGGGCAGTATCAGCAGCACGCCGTATGCCATAATGCTGTTCCACTCGGTTCCGTATTGGTTCATAAATGTGTAAATGGCCGAGGTCATGGGACGCATGGCCTCTTTTACGTTGAATGTCATGGAATATGCCAGGTCATTCCATGCGAAAACGAAGCTGAAGCACGCCGCCGTAATTACCGTAGGTTTGCAGATTGGGAGCGCTATTTTAAAAAAGGCGGAAAAAGCATTGCATCCGTCTATTTTGGCCGCGTCTTCCAGCTCCTTGGGCATATTTAAAAATCCCGGACGCAGCATCAGCACCACAAAGGGAATGGATATGGTTGCCGTAGATAATATAGGCGCAAAATAGGAATTCAATATGCCCAGTTTGGAAAAAATCAAAAACAAAGGTGTCAGCACTAAGGAAGCGGGAAGCATCTGGGTGATTAAGAAAATCAGTACAAAGATTTTCATCCCCCTCACCTTATATCTGGCCAGCCCGTATGCCGCCGGTACGGACAGGCAGAGGGCCAGCGCCATGGAACCGATTGCTATGATTACCGAATTCTTTAATGTAACGGACAGGCTTCCTATCTGTTCCTGATAAGCTTTCAACGTAAACTGCTGCGGCCAGAGCGTCGGGGTACCGGCAAATATTTCGCTGTCCAGTTTGAAGGAATTCACCACAATCCAATAAAGCGGGAATAGGAAAATACAGGCCACCAGCACAGCCACTATGTTCATCAATACATTTTTTTGTTTTGCGTTAAAGTGTTTCATACTCTTACTCTCCTTTCTGAGGCCTTCGCCGCTTTACATCATTTCATCCCTTGATATCGTCTTTAAGTATATCAGTGCTACCAGAAACAGGCAGATAAACAAGATGTTGGCCACTGCCGCCCCCTCACCGAAATGGAAAAGCTGGAAAGATAATTTATAAGAGTATGTGGACAGCACTTCCGTAGCATCCACAGGGCCGCCGCCTGTCATAACATATACCAGATCGAACACCTTGAAGGTCAAAACAAAGCCTAGTACAAGTACGGACATAATCGTGGGTTTCAGCAGCGGAACAGTAATACGTACGAATTTCTGCCACCCTGTGGCCCCATCAATGGAAGCAGCCTCATAAATGTCTGTGGAAATGTCATTCAGCCCGGTGGTAAGAAGGAGCATGTTAAACGGAATACCCACCCAGGAATTGGCGATAATCAGCCCAAGCATCGCCGTATTCCCCTCCAAAAGCCATCCTATAGGCTGTTTGATAATATGAAGCCCCATCAAAATCGCATTAATAATGCCATTGCCTTCCGCAAACATAAATTTAAATACCAAAGCCGTTACCGTTACAGGAAGCATCCAGCTGATTACGATAAAGCCGCGGATCGGTTTGGAAAAGGTAAACTTTTTCGCAAAAAACATGGCAAATAAAAATCCCAGAGAAAACTGGATTACTAGGCATCCTACCGTGTATACAAAAGTATGCACCAAGGCCTTCCTAAAGGTTGCATCGGCAAATACCGCCCGGTAATTGGCAAATCCCAGGAAATCCCTGGCATCGCTTCCTAACGTCATCGCTGTCACATCCTGAAAGCTGACAATCCAGTTATATATAATCGGGTACCCTATAAATATCAGCATATAAACCACGGCAGGCACAATAAAAAGATATCCCAGCATCTGCTCTTTCCTGTCTACTTTATTCGCTCCCATTAGCTATCCTCCTTTTTTATTCTAGCCTCTTGATTCTTCCAAAATCTTTTCATTGATTCCAGAAAGCCATATCCTTCCTACCCTATTTTTAGGGCAAAAAAACTCCACCACATCACAATCTCAAATATTGTCCATGCGATGGAGTCTTTGCTATGTACCTATTTCTGGTTAATGGCGTCAATCTTTGCCTGTGCATCCGCCATTGCCGTGTCTACATCTTTTTGGCCTGTGAAAACTTCCTGCTGTGCCGTATAAATTGCTGCGGAAATTTCCGGCCAATCCGGTGAAGGCCCTCTGGACTGTGCGCCCGGCATTACTTCAGCAAATACGGAATTCAACGGATCACCTTCAAACATTTCCTGTACGTCTACGTCAGCCCTGGGCGAAAAACGGCCAATGGATTTACAGATTTCCTGAGATTTTTCCTTGCTGGTAATCCATGTCAGGAAGGTCCAGCTGGCTTCCATATTGGCCCCTGCGCAAATCGCTACGTTTTCGCCGCCCAATACCGATGCATACTCACCACTGTCCGCCTTCGGAACTTTTGCTACTCCATAGTCCAAGTCCGGGGCGTCATCCGCCAGACCGGAGAACTGCCACGGCCCATTAATCATCATAGCCGCCTGACCTGCTGCGAACTGCTTCTCCGCATCGGCCTGTGTCCAGTTTACACATTCCCTGCTCACATATCCTTTTTCAATCAGGTTATACAGATATGTCATGGATTCCTTGGAGCCATCGCTGGTCAAGTCCATCACGCTTCCGCCCGAAGACAACAGCCAGGGCATATACTGGAAGGTTCCCTCTTCATTTCCGATTGCCGAAATAGCAAGCCCCTTACAGCTATCCGTTGTCAGTTTTTCACATGCTGCTTCCAGTTCGGTCCAGGTGGTGGGAACGGCTATGCCCGCTGCATCCAGCATCTCCTTATTGTAGAAAAGGCCTAAACAGTTGTTCCCCCAGGGAAGCCCATACAGTTTGCCGTCATAATAGCAGGAATTGATGGAACCTTCCATGAAATTAGCCTCTTCCCAGGAATTGTATAAATCCGTAATATCCGCAAACACACCCATGGAAGCATAAGAGTTATGATCCGGGTTATCCACCATACCGCAATCCGGCAGTTCTCCGGATACTACACCGATGGTATACTGCTTCATAAGTTCTTCCCTAGGCAGGTATTGTGCATTCACATAAATTTCATCCTGGGAATTGTTGAATTCTTCTACCGCCTCATTCACAAACTTCCCTTCCTTGTCCTCGGACATATAATGCCAGAACGTTATTTCCGTCTTTCCTTCCGCACCGGCGTTATCTTCTTTCGCCGTCTCCGTTCCCGCACCTTCTGCCGCCTGCTCTTCCTGAACCGGCTGCTCTGCTGCCGGCGCATCCTTGCTGCCGCCGCAGCCTGCCAATGTGCCGGCTGTCATTGCCAATACCGTTAATAATGCCAAACCTCTTTTCATTTCTCGTCCTCCTTTTTGTGATGGTTTAATTATATCCAAAGGACATTTTGTAATATATTCCAATATTTTAATAAAAGTGTAGTAAATCTTATACTTTTGCAGTTTAGCAGCTATTTATTTTTTGCTCTCATCTATGGCATATTGCTTGGCGGAGACTCCTGTATACTCCTTAAACACCTTCGAAAAATAT
Source organism: Lachnospiraceae bacterium (assembly GCA_011958945.1). Lineage (GTDB taxonomy): Bacteria > Bacillota > Clostridia > Lachnospirales > Lachnospiraceae > Kineothrix. The sequence continues at coordinate 9,921 of BLLT01000042.1, forward strand.
TTTTGATCAGGATAACCTACGCTGCATGCCACTTCATAAATTTTCATATCCGTAGTTAAAATCAGTTCCTTTGCCTTTTCTATCCGAACCTTTTTCAGATAATTGGAAAAAGTCATCCCTGTCTCTTTGGCAAAAAGATTGCTCAAATATTCCGGAGTCAGCCGAAACTTGTCCGCAAAGCTATCCAGCCCCAGGCGCATGCCATAATTTTCTTCTATCACCGATACCATCTCTTTTGTAGCAGCAGAGTATTCCTGCATCCTATTATTTTCTCCCTGTTCCCCTTTATGTTCTTCTTCCATCGTAAGTTTTCTCAATAATTCCTTTACATCGCTTATAGTAGCCGGTTTCAACAGATATTCTTTCACCCCCAGGCGTATTCCCGTACGCGCATATTCAAAGTCTGCATACCCGCTCAAAACAACAAAGACACACTCGATTCCCATTTCCTTGATTTTCTCTATCATTTCCAACCCGTCTATTTTGGGCATACGAATGTCCGTAATGACGATATCAGGTTCCAGATCTCTGACCATTTTAATCCCCTCATAGCCGTTCTCAGCTTCCCCTATCACCCGGCAGCCCATATCCACCTTATTAATCAGGTTGCTAAGCCCCTGCCTTATCCTGAATTCGTCTTCTACTATCACTATCTTCTTCGTCATTTCTTACCTCCATGCGCACACGCTTCTTTCAGGCCGCACACATCTGTCATCTTATATCCGGTATCACCAAAATAAATTCCGTTCCTTCGCCCCACTGGCTGCTCACTTCGATTTCCGCCTTTTCCCCATAATAAATCCTCAGCCGGTGCACCACGTTGCTGATACCGATATGTTTTCCGTCCAAAGGCCCTCTTTCGTGCATTTCTTTTTTAAGTTCTTTGAGAACGTCTCCCCTGATGCCGCACCCATTATCCTTTATATGTATCTCCAGCCTCTTGTCGCCCCTCACAAAAGCCTTTACCTCTATCATCCCACCCTCTTTTACCTCTTCAAACGCATGGAGAATGGTGTTTTCCACAATAGGCTGCAGCAGCATTTTATAAATGGGAAAGGATAAAGCCCCTTCGTTAATGTCATACTGGCAGTCAAAGGAATCGTGAAATCTGTCCCTTTGCAGGAAAATATACTTTTTCAGCCAGCTGATTTCCGCTTCCAGCACCACCATCATCTCAATATTGGATACACTGTACCGCAAAAGGCTTCCCAGTGTGCCCAGCATATTGCTGATTTCCTCTTCATCATGCTCAATTGCCCGCCAATTGATGGAATCCAACGTATTAAAAAGAAAGTGGGGGTTAATCTGCGCCTCCAGCGCCTTTATTTCCGCATGTTTCTGACTGATAGCCGCTGCCTTTACCTCTTCGTTCCTCTGCCTTAAGGTTTCCACCAGAGAATTCACCCTCGCCGTCATAGTGTTAAACTGCCGCACAATAGTATATAGTTCATCCTTTTCATCCACATCCACATGAATCTGCTTGGCCCCCGTTCCCTCATAATCATGGATTCCCTGGGCAATCTTTTGTATGGTCTGGATATATTTGCTGGAAACAAAATATACAATTAAGAAAAAAGCACAGGTCACTACTACAACTAAAATAATAACTGCCCATACCAGCTTATAAATGTCCTTCCGGTAGACATCTTTATCAATAACATTCACTATTGTCCATTCCGTTCCGCTTATCTTACGGATCTGCTCCGTTATTCTCTTAACGCTCCCATACTCCTCTTCCAGATATTCCTTATAGTTTCTGTTTATATAAGGGTTTTCCACCCCTGCAAGAACCTTTTCCTCCTCGTCTATAATAATCGTAACCACTCCATTTTCCCTGTTCACTTTGCCGTTATCTTCAAACAGCAAAAATTGGTTTTCCAGAGCTATCACCAATACCCCGCTCTGCTCCCTGGAACGCAGGTTTTTCACCGGAAACCCCATCAGAATTACATAATCCTCCCTGCCTTCTGTAAGACTCTGATTGACCACCGCAATGAACGTCAGCTTTTGATTTTCCTGGATTTTTTTATGGATTTGCCGGCGTGCCTCCTCGTCGGACCAGATATTTTCATTCGTGCTCCCATACCATTTGGAATAAGTAGCATACCTCCCATTATCGGACAGAAATGTAATCCCTCTGATTCCCTCATGGGTATATACGCTGTTCCTCAATAACGTTTCCATATGGTCTCTATAAATCAGGACGGATTTTTCGTCCTCCGTATTTATCTTCTTCCCCAATTCAATATACTCTTTATTGGACACCAGTTCATACAGCACGTCCTCATAGACATCCATCCGCTCCTTCACCACTACCTCGTGCTGAATCGCGTTCTGCTCGACTAAGCCATAAGCGCTTTTCAGTAAATTATTGTAGTAAATGGCGCTTATGGACAATGTAATAATCATTATCGGCAGCACCGCCACAATCAGGTACACAAGGATAACCTTCCGCTGAATGCTGGATTCCCTTCCAAAAATATGTGCTATATAGCCGCCTGCCTTATCTCCCATTCTTCCCCAAACTCCCTGTAGCCTCAATATATTCATTATACAACTTTCTGCATTTTTACCATTCTATCATTTCTTTCCTGGCACTACAATCTTTCTTTTATCATCATTTTTCTTTTATCATCATTCTTCTTTTATCGTCAAAAAAAGAAGGGTATCCTTCTTATCCATAAGAACATCCTTCTCTTTTTTCTATTAACTTGAAATTTAGTTCTTTTAATATTTCAGCCCGCATTTTCCTCTCCACCAGCCGCCGCATTATACACGGTCACCGTCTGGTAAGGGATTTCTATGCCGTTCTTCTCAAACTCCTTCACAAGGGCAATCCTTATATCGCTGCATGCCCGAAAGCTGTTATCCAGGTTTTCCGTCCAGACTATGGTCTTAATTGTCACCCCGTTAGCCGTAAATCCGCTGGCGCTTACCGAATTTTTTTCCGTGTTTAATGTGAGTTCATGCTCCACACATATTTTCCGCATAATGCCGATAGCTTTCTCAATATCGGACTGATAGGAAATCTCCACCTCCACATAGTTTCCGATATTTTCCGTAAAATTGGTATTAATAATCACCGCGGAATCCATGACGGAATTGGGCACAATACAGCTTTCTCCGTTAAACTGGTAAATTACCGTGTGACGTATCGTCACGTCTTTTACAATTCCCTCGGCAATCACAGTCCCTCCCTGAATAACCCTTATTTTCTCATCCACATTATAAGGCTTCGAGGCGGATAACATAATGCCGCTTATCACATTGGAGAGAGCCTGCTGGGCCGCAAAAGTGGCTATCGCCACAATCAGCGAGCCGCTCTGCAGCAGGACTTTACTAATATCCTTGGTAAACTCGAACTGCTGGGCCAAAGTATAAATAACAATCACATCAATGACAATATTCACCATACTTTTGGAAAACCGCAGGTGTACCGCTTTATTTTTCGTCCTCTTTGAAATATAACGATAAATCAGATTCACAACGCTGTTTAAAACAAACGCAATACCGATAAAAATACCCGCTGTCATCAAAAAATTCATACCAACCATGCCGCTCTCCCATTTCTTTCCTACCAGCAAATAACTGCCCCCATCACTTGCCTGTTTTCCCAATTGCGCAGGCAAAAAAGCTTCAGGGCAGCATCGCTGCAGCTGCCCGCTGATTTATCTGATAAAATTCGTCTTCACAGAAGGCTCTCTCTCCGGAATCCCATACTTTTCCTTCCCCAAGGCAATGCTCTTCATGAGAAATGCCATGTTTTTGGCCAGAGTGCGCATAATCTGCAGCCCTTCTTCATCCTGAGCGGCCTCCCCCGGCGCTGCCCCGTGAATGCTGTTCCAGTACTGCCCCGATGCCAAGGGCATACCCGAAATTGTAAAGAATTTATTCAATTCATCAAATGTGGAAGACAGCCCGCCCCGGCGCGCTGCCACTACACTTGCCCCTACCTTCATCGCCTTATCGAATGGCGTGCTGTAGAACAGACGTGTGAGCAAGGCCACCAGCGTAGCATTGGCCGATGCATAATACACCGGACTTCCCACCACCAATCCGTCACAGGCTTCAAATTTTGGCGCAATCTCATTCACCGCATCCTCAAAGACACATTTCCCTTTTTTGCCGCACCCTCCGCAGGCAATGCATCCCCGGATTTCCTTATTCCCAATATGTATGATTTCCGTCTCTATCCCTTCCTGCTGGAACACCTTCTCCATTTCCTTCAACGCCACCGATGTATTCCCATTTGCCCGCGGACTTCCATTTAACATTAAAACTTTCACTCTTCACCTCATTTCCACGCTGCTTTCCAGCGCATGCCAAGTTTGTGGATGCAGCGCAGACACGAACTTGCAGAGGATATATTTGGAGAATATTTCCTCTTCGCCCCATTTCTGCGCTGCGCTATACCCATGTTTTATTATAGTACAATTATTAATATGCCATCACAAGTCCATGTTAGCACAAAAAAATACGCACAGCAACTGTACGCACCCAAAAATCCCACAATCTTATGAGTTTTCCAAAGGCGGTATGATAATCCTGCCAGGCACATAACCGCCCCCCGTTCAACTCTTTTTCATCCTGCTTGTGCATACTACAAAACTTCTATTTTGCAGCTATGTTTTTTAGACTTCCTATCATAAGCTATACCCACCCCGAAAACCTTCCCTGTATACTCCGGCCTTCCTCCAATCCTTCTTTTAAAATTCAGCATATACCCCCTTTCCCTGATTTGGTGTATTGCTTCTTCCGGCGTACTGTCTACCTTCAACTCCAGAATAATACCCGGTTCATTTTTCACCTTAGGATAAAATATAAAATCAACATAGCCGATTCCGGCCTTATCCTCCCGCTCCACATGATAGGAATCCCTCGCCGATAAATACAGCAAATTCACCAATGCCGTTAAATCCGTCTCATTATTGTAGTTGAGAAGCGGTATTTCCGTATTGTGTGCAAATTCCAGTATCTCGGCCACCTTATTGCTATCCCCTCCCAAGGTCGCTTCCAACATTCGTTCCGACTCCCTGGCCAGCCGATGCACATATCCCAGCGATGGTTCTTTCAAAAGTACATCCGCAAACTTATCCATTAGTTCCTTATTCGGGATTCTCACTTTTCCGTCCTCGTAGCTTAGGAAACCATATACAACCATAGCGGATAAAATTTCATCCTTCGTTTGAAGGTTCATTGATGTGGCCGCATATTCCTGTATTTTTGCTTTTACCCCTTCTCCCGCAGCCATGCGGGCCAGGTCATCCCTTACCGCGTCTACATTCTTTTCTATATAATAGAAAATCTCATCATAAGGGCCTGCATTTGTCCAATAACTCCCCAACTGGTTATCGCTTAATGCACTCACCACAGAACGGGGATTATACAGCCTCTTACCTGTTAAAGTATGATAACCATCATACCATACCCTAAGCCCTTCCCGTTCAATAGCGGGCATACTGGTTACAGCGAGATACCGCGCATATAATTCGTCCACTTCCCTGTCATCGAACCCCAGATATTGGCTGTACTTTTCTTTTTCTGCCATCGTATATTCCAAAAACATATTCAGGGCTGAACCGCTGGAATACTTTGTAATTGGCAAAATCCCTGTCATATATGCTAAAACCACATATGGTTTATCTTTGAGCAGTGAACTTAGAAACTCAATATAAGCCTCTTTATCCTCCCTGGACACAAAATCCCGATGGAAAATATAATCCCATTCATCCAAAACAAAAATAAAACGCGCTGATTTGTCCGCTGCATAAACGTCCATCAGAACATCCCACACCGCATCTTCTTCGTTCACATCCGCATCCGGATAAGCCTGTTTCAAATCTTTTATCAGCCTGGCCTCAATCCGCTGAATATATTGCTCATAAGTCACACAGCGCTTCGGCACTTCGTTCAGGGAAATGTGAATCACATTATATTGATTCATTTTCCTGCGGTATTCCTGATTTCCGGAAACCTTAAGCCTATCAAAAACATCTGATGCATCACACCCTTTTGAAAAAAAGGATGCAATAAGGTTCGCCGTCACCGTCTTTCCAAATCTGCGCGGCCTTGTAATGCAAATATAATGATTCCCTTCCTCCACAAGCGGAAACAATTCCTCCAAAATGCTTGTTTTGTCGACAAAATATGTTTTTTTAGATTCATTTTTATACAAAGTATAGGCCGCAAGGCTATTTAAATAAATTCCCATATTTTCTCCGCTTCTTCACAAGAATGCTTTGCTTCATATGCCATCACAAGTCCATGTTAGCACAAAAAAATACGCACAGCAACTACAGCCGCTAAATATCCAGTTCATATTTTTCTACATCCATCCGCACCATGCCATCCGCAAAAAACGATATACCGTCTGCCGCCTGCTCCGTATATATTATGGCCGTCAAAACGTGTTCCCCATCATTTACAAATACCTCCGCACTGAACCTATCCAAAATAATCCTCAGCTTTAACCTACCGCCTTCGCTTCTCACCAGACTCCTTCTTTGGTGAATAATAGCCCTTCGCGAACCCGAAAATTTTCTGTCTATTTTTAAGATGGAATCCTCCGGATGGAAGCTTAGGGATGTCTGGAACTGTTCGTTTTGGGCGAACCGCACGGCAAATTTCCGGTAAATATCCCCTTCCAGTCCTGGCCGAAGGGTCAATTCCATGTCTACCCTCCTGCCTTTAATCCCTTCCAGGCAGACCGTTTCCGAAATGAGCACATCCTGATATGCTACCTTATCCTTCCTTAAATTTTCAAGTTCCCTAATCGGCTTCTGATATAATCTTCCCTCCCTTATGGACAATTCCCTCGGCAGGCTCATCTGCCCAAACCACAAAATATTCTGTGCCCTGAAATTACACGTATCCCAATTCTGCATCCAGCCTATCATAATGCGCCGCCCATCCGGCGTCAATACTGTCTGCGGAGCGTAAAAGTCAATGCCATAATCAATAGATTGATTATATTGTTCCGTAAATGCATTTTCACCCTCATCATAATCCCCTATCAGGCACAAGGTTCCATTTCCGTTATGATATTCAAATCCTACAGGGAGCATATCCATAGGGCTGGTAAGCAAAACCCATTTTCCGTCCAGCTTGAAAAAATCAGGGCATTCCCACATCTTACCATATCGGCTTACATTTTCAATTAGAACTTTTTCATACTTCCACGCAAAGCCGTCCTGGCTTGTGAATAATAAAATCTGCCCGCTGCCATCTGCCGCCCGGTTACCGATTACGCAGCAATAGCTTCCGTCTTCCTTCCTCCACATCTTCGGGTCTCTAAAATCATATTTGCTCCCCCCTTCCGGCAAATTTCCAGAATTTATTACCGGATTCTTCCCATATTTTTCATAATCGATTCCATCGCCCACTGCCAGGCATTGGGTTTGTATTTCCCGGGTTTCCCCGGTTATCAGATGCTCCTTCACCACTCCCGTATACATCAGAAGATGCCGGCCGTCATCCAAAGTGGCGGCGCTTCCCGAAAAGCACCCATCCTTATCATAAAGTTCGTCTGGCGCTAAAGATGCCGGAAGGTATTCCCAATGAAGGAGATCCCTGCTCACTGCATGCCCCCAATGCATAGGCCCCCAATGGGAATCATAGGGATGATATTGATAAAACATATGGTACTTCCCATCATACCAGGAAAATCCATTGGGGTCGTTCATCCATCCCGTGCGGGCCGACAGGTGAAACGCCGGCCGCTCCTGTGCAGATATCATTTTCTCCATATTTTCTTCATATTTCCGTGCATCCCGTAATGTCTGACTCATCGCTTTCATTTTCAATCTTTACCTCATTTCTGCACATTTTTCCTCCCCCGGTACTCTTCCGGAGTCATCCCATATGACTTTTTAAAATATTGTATAAACCTAGAAACATCGTTATATCCTGACAGCATCGCCACATCGCTGATTTTCAGCCAGTCACTTTCCAGCAATTCTTTTGCTTTTCTCATACGGAATTCCATTAAATAGCTGGAAAATGTCTGCCCGGTTTCATTTTTAAAAAGCCTGCTTAAGTAACTGCTGTTCATAAAATATTTGTGCTCCGCCAATTCTCCGATGGAAATATTGTCCTGATAATTCTGCGCAACATAAGCCAGGATTTCCGTTACAATATAATGATACTTCTTTCCTTCCTGCTCTTCACACATCGTCCTTACTATGTTCACCACATAGTCCTCCACCTCGCTAAGCGTATGATAACGGTATAAATCCGTGCGATAGGAAAACAGCATATACCCGGGATTCCCATTATCCGCACGCCCACCGGTTCTGCAGAAAAGCCGGTAAAGAAGATTGAAAATACCGCTTATTGTAACGTATAGTGTATACGCATTTTTACAGTTCCCCATGAGTTCCCTGGTAATTTTCTCCGCCTGCCCGCATCTTCTTTCCTCAATAGCTTCCTCAAGCTTCCCGCAATTTCTTCCTTTTCCCCGAAAAGGATCAGCACATTTTCTTCAAACCGGTTAAAATAAAACCATTCCCCTCGAAACTGCTGCCCAAGCTTCTGCAGCAATCTATCTCCATCCTGGTTTTGTGCCCATCGCCCCTTATCCCTGCCCTGTATCACAACAAGGAAAAATACCTTTCCCTTATTTTTGCAAAAAACAGGCTCCAAAAACATTTTTCTCCAACCCTCATGGCCGGCGATTTCCTCTATGCTCAAAAACTGCAGGGTTCGTTTTATCATAATCTTTTGTACTTTTTCTTCGTACCTTTTTTGCCCCCTGCAGATTTTTTCCAAAGCTTCCCTAAGTTCCTCTTTCTGTACCGGCTTCACCAGGTAATTGCTCACCCCAAAGCTAATCGCCTTTCTCGCATATTCAAATTCATTGTATCCCGACACAATAATAACTTCTATCTGCGATTCCTGTTCAAACAAATACTGTGCCAGATGCAGGCCGTCCATCTCCGGCATTTTTACATCCGTCAGTACCACATCAATTTCATCCGGGTGTTCCTCCAAATATTCCAGCACCTGTATACCATTCTCAAAATCCCCCATAATTTCCGCATCCGGGCTGGCCTGAAGCACCTTTTTGGCCATAGCTTTCCGCGCATAGTATTCATCATCCGCAATAAGAATCCTCACAGCTTTTCCTCCTCTTTTCCCTGCACATATCACGGCTTGGCTTCCCCCGTCATGCGGCTTTGACGGCACAAACAATCCGTGGAAAGAATGGCCGACAGGACATTCTTCGGGTGTGTAACTTAGAAATTCTTAACGGGTGTTTTTTGACCGTTTAGAATTTCTTTACACACTTGTATCCTGATTTGTATTTCCGTATATTTTCCTTCTTCGCTCCGTATCTGTATTCCATATTCTTTACCATATAGATTTTTAATACGTGCATTTACATTCCTCAGGCCAATCCCCTTATCCACATGATTAACAAGCGTCCCCGTATCCGTCTTCGCCAATTCCTTGTTTAATTTTTCCATGATTTCCGTATTCATCCCTACGCCGTTATCCCGCAGCTGGAATATAATATCATCCCCATCTTCCCAGGCTGTCAGAGTGATCCTGTTAATCTCCTTCATTTTCCCGAACGCATGCTGGAGAGAATTTTCCGCCAATGGCTGGAGCAGAAATTTCAGCATTTTTAAGTCTTCCACTTCGGAGGAAATCCTGTATTCAAATTGATATTTACCGGGAAAACGTATCGCCTGGATTTCCAGATAATTTTTCACATGCTGGATTTCTTTTCTTACCGATACAATATCATCCCCCTTGATGTTATATTGGAACATGGCGGACAGGTTGTCTGCAATCTTTACGATTTCCTCAATATCCGACAGCGCGGCAATGGAACTGATTGTATTCAATGTATTGTACAGAAAATGGGGATTGATTTGAAACTGCAGCATTTTTAGTTCCGTCTGCTTTTGGTTAATCTGATAAATATATATTTTTTCAATGCTGTCATTAATCCTCTTTCCCATTTCGTTATAACTTCTAAAAAGCAGCCCCATCTCGTCCTGCCAACCATATTTTTCTTCCTCCAGCAAGTTGACTTTTCCCTGTTCCACCTCCCCCATGGCCTTTGCAAGTACCATTACGGGACGGCTTATCTGCCCCGCCAGATAAATCCCCAGAAATACTGCCGCAATCATCAGCATAATCATTGCGCTGAAAATCCCTACCAAATTTTTCCAGCTGGATGCATAAATATCCGACAAAGGCATCCAGGCCATAATCTGCCAGCCCGTTGTGTCGTTCCGTACACTGGCTGCCATACACTTTTTTCCTCCTATGGTAAATTCCCCGGCCTTTGCCCTGCTGCTTTTCAGAAACTCCCTGATTACCTTTTCTTCTGAATCATCTATCTGTCCCCAGAACCCTTCTTCCAAACTTTCCGAGTCATAAATCACCTCCTGGCTTCCGTTAAAAATCATAAGCTTGGTACGGGCATTCTTGGACTCCGCCAGACGGTCCAGCATCTGCCTGATACTTGAAAAATTCAAATCAATATATAGAGTTCCAATATACTCTTCCTGATTAATATCATACATTTTGCTGATACTGGTTACCATTTCAAAGGGCAGCAAATAAATTTCTTCCTGATAGACCCCTGTATAATACACCTTGTTTTTGTCCGTCCAATCCTGTTCTTTATCTATTTCCTCCATCTTTTCCAGATAAGCATCGTTGTTTGTCTGTACATTGGAGTAAACATCCCCAAACTCATTCACGATTGTCGCCCGTACCACATACTGGTTCATATTTGTCATATGATTCAAAGCCCGCTCAATATAATCGTTTTCATCCAACAGCTGCTCCATGGGCTTGTCCTTCATGGAGCAGCGAATCATATGTTTAATCTTATCATCTATAAAATGCAGAAAACGGATCCTGTCCATGTTGGACACGATCACGTCTGTGCTCATGCTTACCTGTTCCCCAAACTGATACATATAGCTGTAGCTTTCCTCCTTGGCGTTTTCCATGCTCTTAAATATATATATCACTATGAAAAGGCAGGAAATGCCGATAAACAGGATATAAGAACTGAGTATCTTCTTTTTAAAAGACATTTTCTTAACATAATCCAGCATCGGCATCTCCCTATCTATATGTATTATATTTTATTTGCCCTTTATTCTGCTGCCCCTGTTTTCCCTTCAGAATGCCGCAGGCTCTATCATGATTTTATGTAACATTCCAGCCTTTCGGCTTCCCAGTTACGATTTTACAGCTCCAGCCGTCAGGCCTTCCACAATATTCTTCTGTGCCAGGATATATGCAATCAGTACCGGCACCATAGCAATCAGGTAAGACGCAAACGCCATATTATAATCGAAGGAATACTGTGATTTAAAATTGTATTGGAATAACGGCAATGTCCATGTATCCGGCAATTTATTCAATATCATCAAAGGCATCTGGAAGTCATTCCATACCCATAACGCATTCAATACGAGGACCGTAGAAGTCATAGGCTTTAATAAAGGCAGGACTACTTTCACATATGCCTGGATTGTTGTGCAGCCGTCAATATAAGCCGCCTCTTCCAAATCCACCGGCACATTCTGAATATAGTTTACCAGAAGGAAGACCCCTTGCATAGCCGCATAAGTTACATGAAGCAAAATCAGCCCAAATTTGTTTGACATCCCAAGGCCTCCCATAAACTGCACCAAGGGAACCATAATAACCTGGAAAGGCACAAACATCCCTAAAACAATGAAGCCAAAAATAAATTTGTAATATACGTTCCTCTTCATATTGCGGGCAATTGCATAGGAAATCATTGTTACCAGAACATAAATTAAAATCAAAGAACTTACTGTAACCACTACCGAATTCATAAAGTATTTAAAATATCCGGCCTTGGCAAACACTGTTTTGAAGTTTTCCAAGTATAAACTTTTCGGGAAGGAAAAGAAATTCTGTGCCGACTCCTGCGGCGTCTTAAATGCCGTAATCAAAGTTACGTAAAACGGGAGAAGGATTATAATGGCTCCTGCTGCCGCTATCAGGTAAGACACTGTTCTGCTCGCTATATGTCTGCTTTTCGCCATATCAATCACCCACTTTCCTGCTGTTGGACATACGCATGGTCACTATTGATACCAATGCAATGATTACGAATAAAATCATGGATTCTGCTACGGAATATCCGAATTTGCCTTCCTGCATAGCGTGATTATAAATCAATATCCCCACTGACTCCGTAGACTGCATCGGGCCGCCGTCCGTCATTGCCTTGATATAGTCAAAGGTAGTCAGGCCGCCTTTCACACAGGTAACAATCACAATATTCAATACCGGAATTAAATACGGAATCGTAATGCATTTAAATTTTTCCCAGGCTGTCGCCCCATCAATGGAGGCTGCCTCATATAAGTCCACCGGCACGCTTTGAAGCCCTGCAATCAACAGCACAATCGGAGTAGCACACCCCTGCCAAAGATTAACAATAAGAATCGCGTACATCGCCAGCTTCGGGCTTCCCAGCCAGCTGGACTGGAAAAGACTCCAGCCTGTAGCTTCTCCAATCGCCGGGATCATACGATAAAATAATTCATTCCATATCAAGCCTACCGTTACTAAACTCAAAATAGCGGGGAGAAAGTAAATTGAGCGGAAAAAACCTCTCGCTTTTATTTTCTGGTTTAAAACTACAGCGACAATCAATGATATAACCACAGTTGCCACAGTCAGCAAAAAAGTATATTTAAAATTAAATACCAGCGCATTCCTAAAACGCTCATCCTGAAAAATCTTTATGTAATTTGTTATTCCGATAAAATTGTAGTCGGCGCTGGTTCCTGACCAGTCCGTAAAGCTGTTTTTCATCCCCATTAGCAGAGGCACAATGAAAAATACGCAATACATAATGAGAATCGGCAGCGTGAATAGAAATAGCACTTGATTTCTTTGCACTAATTTTGACTTCTTCATCCATTTCTCCATTTCTTTGCAGCTTTATATTTGTTTCCTGCATGCTTCATTTATCTGCATTTACTCTCCATATAACTCCAAAAATTCATCCTTATTTTCTGAAAACACCTCAGACAGCTTTGTCAGGAAAGAATTTACATCCTCTCCGCCCTCCGGCACTATCACTTTTTGAATTGTGTTCTGCCTTTCATCTGATACGGCCTTTGGCAGCGCTGTGGCCTGCAAAGCACCTTTTCCGCCTTCTACCAAATCCACAATTTCCTGTGCATCCGGAATATTGGCAGCCACATCCTTCATGCAGGGAAGGGAATAATCATTATCCACGTACAACTGCACCATTTCTTTGGAAGCCGCAAATTCCACAAACTTCTTTGCCGCATCCGCATTGGCACATTTTGCGGAAATGGCCAGATTAACATCTATCCCCATGCTTACCTTTGTATCTCCGTTATTGCTGGGGAAAGAGAACATCCCAATATTCATCTCCGGATTAGCCTTTTTAATAGACGGTAGCGCCCAAATTCCTTGCATAAACATACATGATTTTCCGGTAGCAAAATCGCTGATGGCCTGGTCATAGCCAAGCGCTAAGGTATCCCCCTGTCCGTACTGGCGTATATCAATCACTTTCTGCAATGTTTCTACAAACAAGGCATCATCCTGAAAAGTAGTCGCCCCATTTGCGATATCCATATAAACCGGTTTTCTGTTCCCTCTTGCCGAACCGTCAATATTGTCTTCCCAGCACTGCACCAATGTCCAGGAATCCTTATCCGGGAAAAGGAACGGAGTTTCCCCATCCGCCTGCATTTTTTGTGCCAGCGCTATCAATTCATCATATGTTTTAGGCACTGTGTAGCCTTTTTCTTCAAATTTATCTTTGTTATAGTAAACCCCGCTGAAATTCGCCGAAATAGGAACCACATAGTTTTTCCCCTTAAACTTAATTGCTTCCTGGTAATTGTCCACTACCTGATTCAGGCACTCCATCCCAGTCAAATCCAGAAAATGCCCTTCCTTCATAAACTGCATTGTATTGGAGTCCTGCATGCCGCCCACCTGGATAATATCCGGCAAATCCCCTGTCGCTGCACGCGACATCAATACGCTGGTGGAATCAGGAACAATATTCTGGGTCACTACGATTTCGTCCTGGCTGGCATTGAATTCGGCAATAATCTTGTCAAAGGTATCCGCCGCTTCCCGCTTCTGGGTGAAAAATTCCAATTCAATTTTCCCCGAACTCCCTTCTGCGCTTTCTCCCCCTTGGCCTTCCCCCGAACTGCCGCACCCTGCAAGCAGCCCTGTTGCCAATACCGCACTTATCAGCAAAGCCGTTACTTTTTTTGCTCTCATTGTTCTTTCCTCCTTGTTCTTCGCATTTGATAAATAAATTATAAAAAAGTGTCTTCGACACTTCATGAAGAACCTTCGGTTCTTCGTC
>BLLT01000043.1 GCA_011958945.1 Lachnospiraceae bacterium
GGGCAGATTCCGTAACAGGGAAGCCGAAGGCTGAACTGTTACCAGTTCCATAAAAATTGATTTCCGTTTCCCATTGACTTTTCTCATCAAATACTGTATCATTTACTTCATTAGCGCAATGCGTTAAAGTGCGAAAATTTACATAAAATGGAGAACTATTAAAATGCCAATTACAAATTTATTAGAAGACAACTGCAAAAAATACGGCGAAGATATCTGCCTGGTTGAAATTAACCCTGAAGTCAAGGAAATCCGCCGGGTAACCTGGAAGGAATATGAGTTGATGGAACCCAGCCCCCTCTCCCACTACCGCCGCGAAATCACATGGAATGTTTTTAATGAAAAAGCAAACCGATTTGCCAATCTGCTTTTAGGAAAAGGGATTAAAAAAGGTGACAAAGTGGCTATTCTTTTGATGAACTGCTTAGAATGGCTTCCCATTTACTTCGGCATCCTAAAGACAGGTGCGTTAGCCGTTCCTTTGAACTTCCGCTATACCTCTGAGGAAATCGAATATTGCGTCAATCTTGCAGAAGTAAATATATTGGTTTTTGGTCCGGAATTCATCGGACGCGTGGAAGAGATTGCGGACTCTATCACGAAAAACAAACTGCTTCTTTATGTAGGGGATAATTGCCCTTCCTTTGCAGAAGACTACAATTCGCTGACGGCAAACTGTTCCAGCCAGACCCCGTCCATCCCTTTAACTGATAAGGACAATGCTGCCATCTATTTTTCTTCCGGCACTACCGGCTTTCCAAAAGCCATTTTACATAACCACGAAAGCCTGATGCATTCTGCCAAAGTAGAGAAAGAACATCATGGACAGACGAAAGAGGATATTTTCCTGTGCATCCCGCCCTTATACCATACAGGCGCGAAAATGCACTGGTTCGGCTCCCTGATTTCCGGCGGGAAGGCCATTCTCTTAAAGGGAACGAAACCGGAATATATTTTGGATGCGGTATCCAAAGAAAAATGCACGATAGTATGGCTGTTAGTTCCCTGGGCACAGGATATTCTGGAAGCTTTGGACAGCGGCAGGCTGAAATCCGAGGATTATAGCCTCTCCCAATGGCGGTTGATGCATATCGGCGCACAGCCTGTTCCTCCCAGCATGATTAAACATTGGAAAACCTATTTTCCGTCTCACGCCTATGATACCAACTACGGCTTAAGCGAATCCATCGGCCCGGGCTGTGTTCATTTGGGCGTGGAAAACATTCATAAAGTGGGCGCTATCGGTAAAGCCGGCTATGGCTGGGAGGTAAAAATCGTAGATGAACAGAAAAATACAGTACCTAAAGGTGCTGTCGGAGAATTGGCAGTCAAAGGGCCTGGCGTAATGACCTGCTATTACAACGATGAAAAAGCTACCGCCGAAGTCCTGTCTCCGGATGGATGGCTTTACACAGGGGATATGGCCCAGGAAGACGGGGAGGGGTTCATTTTCCTTGTGGACCGGAAAAAAGATGTCATAATCAGCGGAGGGGAAAATATTTATCCGGTCCAAATTGAAGATTTCCTCCGGAATTACAGCGCCATCCATGATGTGGCCGTTATCGGCCTTCCGGATAAACGGCTGGGGGAAATCACGGCTGCAATTATCGAATTGAAGCCCGGTGTTTCCTGCACCGAAGAAGAAATCGTCCTATTCTGCAAGAAGCTGCCCCGTTATAAGCGTCCCCATAAAGTTATTTTTGCCGATATTCCCAGAAATCCTACCGGCAAGATTGAAAAGCCTAAGCTGCGGGAACGCTATTGCGGCGTAAGCCTTGTAGCCGCCCAGAACAGAGGGTGATTTCTAATGTTTTCATTTCAGAGTTTATGTCTGCGCTGCATCCGCAAACCTGAAATGCATGAAGCCCCGGCAATGCCGGTCCACAAAAGCAGCGCAGAAATGGAGTAAACTATGGTACTGAAACTTACTATGCTCATCATCTTTTTTGCCGTTATGATTGCCATTGGCTTTTACTGCCGCAAACATGCTACGGACGTGAACAGCTTCGTTCTAGGGGGGCGTTCCGTAGGACCTTGGCTGACCGCCTTTGCATATGGAACTTCCTACTTCTCCGCGGTTATTTTCGTTGGGTATGCGGGGCAGTTCGGATGGAAATACGGCATCGCCTCCACATGGATCGGGATCGGCAATGCCCTTATCGGTTCCATGCTGGCATGGGTTATCTTGGGCAGGCGTACCCGTATTATGACGCAGCACTTAAACAGCGCCACAATGCCTGAATTTTTTGGAAGGCGCTTTCATAATGATGGATTAAAACTGGGGGCTTCCGTTATCGTTTTTATTTTCCTTATCCCTTATACTGCTTCCCTGTATAATGGCTTGTCACGCCTGTTCGGCATGGCCTTTCATATCGACTATACTGTATGTATCGTAATTATGGCCGTGCTAACCGGGGTTTATGTGATTGCAGGGGGATATATGGCCACCGCTATCAATGACTTCCTGCAAGGGATTGTAATGCTGTTCGGTATTGTCGCTGTCATCTTGGCCGTTTTAAAAAGCAATGGCGGCTTTATGGAATCTTTGAATCAGCTGGCTATGGTGGCCGATGAAACGGCTTCCTCCCAGCCTGGCGTATTCGCTTCCTTTTTCGGCCCCGATCCCATCAACCTTCTGGGTGTTGTCATACTGACCTCCCTTGGAACCTGGGGGCTTCCACAGATGGTGCAGAAATTTTATGCCATTAAAAGCGAAAAAGCTATTTCAAAAGGAACCATTATTTCCACCTTGTTTGCCATTATTGTTTCCGGCGGCTGCTATTTCCTCGGTGGTTTCGGGCGGCTTTATGGGGATAGCGTGGATATCGCCTCCGAAGGCTTTGATGCGATTATCCCGGCTATGATTTCCAACCTTTCCCCTGCCCTTATCGGATTGGTGGTGATTCTTGTCCTTTCCGCCTCCATGTCCACCTTATCGTCTCTGGTTATGGCCTCTAGTTCTACCCTGACCATTGACTTCTTAAAAGGCCATGTCATCAAAAATATGGATGAAAAGAAACAATTGCTCTCCATACGAATTCTGATCGTGGTATTTATCGCTATTTCCGTTGTCATCGCCATTGTGCAGTACAAAGGGAATATCACTTTCATCGCCCAGCTTATGGGCGTATCCTGGGGTGCACTCGCCGGCGCTTTCCTGGCACCGTTTCTGTATGGGCTTTATTGGAAAAAGACTACTGCCGCTTCCGCATGGGTCAGCTTCATTTTTGGTTCCGGATTCATGGTATGCAACATGCTCTTTCGCAGCCATTTCCCGGCCCTGCTCCAATCCCCCATTAATGCGGGCGCATTCGCAATGGTAGCCGGCCTCATCCTCGTACCGGCGGTGAGCCTTATATCGCCCAAATTAGAAGCTTCTTTTGTAGATGCTGCTTTCTCCTGTTATGAAAGGAAGACTGAAGTGTCCGTTAAAAACGATTTGGGTGACTGATAGCCATTCATGTCAAATGCATCTAAATATAGCTGCAAAAAGGTAACAGTTCAGCCCAAGGCTCTGCATTTGCTGCAAAGTCCTGGGCTGAATTGACGCAAAAAGATGGCGGCACTTTCGGGAAGCGTGCAGCCACCTTTTTTGCAGCCATATTTTAAATCTGACCCATTGATATGGTAAATTTGTCAATTTACGGTTTTGGTGAAAGGATTGCCAACAGCATTCCGTTTTTTACTTCCACCGTACCTTCCTCCCCTATAAATTCATTGCTGATTCCTATAGGATAATCATTGGTCACCAGGGCATAATTTAGCGGATACTTCATTCCCGTAATGGTAACCCCTTCCGCCCTCTCCCCTAAAGAAAAAAGGGAAAGATATCCTTTGTTCCTCTTTCCGAAAGAAACCTTTTCGTTTTTGATAACAGTTATAGCAATGCCTTCCTCCAATATTGTTCCTCTTGCACCATTATTTTTCAAATAGCAAAGGCACTGGATATTGGCAATAGTATGTTCCATGCGTCCTCCCAGCGCTCCGTAGATCCGGTAATCCTTATATCCCTTCTGCATACCGATTCGAAGAGCTGCCAGCATGTCTGTATCGTCCTTTTCCGGACAAAGGCACACTACCATTTCCGGCTTTACTTTGATGGTTTCTTCGATTTCACCGCGCAGATTCCCCGGCAGAGAATCCATATCTCCAATGATTAAATCCGGCTCTATTCCAAGCTGCCTGCAGCAGGCATATCCCCCGTCCACTGCAATGCAGAAATCCTCTTCCCCTATATCCACATGATCCTGCGCAAAATTGCCGGCACCTATTACAATACAAGTTGTCAAGCCTACCACCTTTCATTTCCGCCCTATTTCCACGCAGCTAACCTAATATGTTTTCTGCCATTGGTAAGGGCCTCCCCAGTCGCCAATCATTGTAGTTGATGTTCCCTCTTCGGTATGTACTCTGGTTTCAAAGTGGTAATTCATATCGGAAACATATCCGTTATTTCTCTGTACATTGCTGCACATATAACTTATCACATACTCCGTATGGGGATAATAGCCCTCCCCATCCTTTGCCGGTTCGTAAGTCAGGCTGGAACGCTGAACTCCATTATCCGTCATTGCATTACCCCAGACCGTAAGAACTCCCGCAGTATCTTCATTGGCATCATAATCGGGGAATTCAAAACTGCATTTCCCTTCCTTTTGTTTTAGGATTACATATTCCCTGCTTACCGGAATATACGTTGATCCATCCCAATATTCCATTGTGCCATTGATAAATGCATCCCTTATCTGAAGAAAGCCATCCGTAACGATAAAATCTTTGGCCGCCTCATAATTGCCCCCATCCATCTGGACAAAAATATCCGCAAACTGGGCCTGCACCTCTTCTACTTTATGCAGACATGCAATCATATCGCTTCTTTCCGGCATTTCTGTTAAAGAGTTGGCATTTTCCAAAATATTTAAATAATCATCCACATATTCCATCGGAAGTTCCATTTCCTCCAGGGAAAGCCAACCGAACTCGGAAACTACTTTTTTCATCCCTTCCAGGCCTGTGGATGCATAAAACTCCGAAAGCTGATTAGCCATTTGAATATAAGAAGAAAAATCCAAATCGCCGGAGGATTCTATCTGCCCCTTCAAGCGGCTGCAGGCCGTTTCCATCACTTCCATAGCTTCCTCATCCAGCATATTCTGGCTTAGCACATCTTCAATCTTTTGTATCGTATCCCAGTTAACTCTGTCGTCATTTATTTCCGCCACCGCTTCATTTAAAAGAACTGTACAGTAGTATTTTAACAGGCCTTCGTCCTGGGTACTCTGCCATCCGTCAAAGAGGATTTGCTTTGCATGGTTCTCATCTTCCATTCCCAGATATGCCCCGGCCATACAGCGGTAAGCTTCCACAGAAGCAGAATCAATCTCCAATGCATTCTCATAAGCTTTAATGGCAGCATCATATGCTTCCTTTTGTGTATATTCCTTCCCGGCATCCAACTGCCTGGTCAGCTTAAGGGATGGGATATTCCAGACAAAATAACCCGCCCCTCCGAGAAAAGCTGCAATGAAACAAGCAACCGACAACCGCTCCAGAAATACCACTCTTTTTCTTGCCCTCTTCCGCCTTCTTCTTCTTTCTGCAAGAGGAAGTTCCTTTTTCTTATGAAGTAATTTATCCTTATGGCGCTCTTTTTTATTTTTCAGTGTTTTGCTTTTTACATTGTTCTTTACTTTCCGTTTTTTCCTGTGTTTTATTTCAGTTTCTTCATTTTTCATGTTCAACCCATCCTTATTCAACAGTTCAAACGAAAGACAATACTGCTATTTACGTCTCCTTCTACGGCTTTTTCCCGTAAAGAAATCATTCTTTTCTACGAATATTTCAAATCCCTTTGGCACTTTCCCTTTTTCCGAACCCTTCTCCTTTTCCGAAGACCTCCCTTTCGCGCTGCTTCTTTCTTTTTCTTTACTCCTGTCTTTTTCCTTGCTTCTCTCTTTTTCCCCGCTTTTTCTTCCCCGGTCTCTTTCGGAGGAACGTCCTCTCCCGCCCCGTTTTCCACGTTTGCTTCCGCTTCTTCCGAACACCAGGTCTTTGGGATTGAATTTTTCCACCTTAATATCTTTTATGTCATCGCCCATCTTCATTTTCATGAAAGCAGCCGCCAAATCCAAGGCGGTATATTCTCCATCTACCAATTTTTCCATGAGGAAATCTATGGTAGAATCCAGGTTTTTATTTTGCATCGTTTCCAATGCTTCCCCTAAGATTTTCTCCGCCTTCACAGAAGTAATATCCGCTGCGGATGGTATATTCCTTTCGCGTATTTTTGTATGGCAAACCCTTTCGATATCGCGGATTTTATAGACTTCCTTTCCGGATACAAGAGTAAAGGAACGCCCTGTTTTCCCAGCCCTTCCAGTCCGGCCAATCCTGTGGACATAGTATTCGATATCCTCGGGCACGTCATAGTTAAATACCGCTTCCACATCGTCTACGTCTATACCTCTTGCTGCCACATCGGTCGCTATCAGCACATCCATTCTGCCGCCGCGGAACAGATTCATAACCGTATCCCTCTGATGCTGAGTCAGATCCCCATGCAGCCCTTCCGCCTGATAGCCCCTATCCTTCAGATGTTCCGTCAATTCATCCACCATTCTTTTGGTATTGCAGAAAATAAGGGAACGCTTTGGATGATAGTAATCCATCAGCCTCGTCAGAACCTCTTCCTTCTCTTTTCTCGGCACCTGATAATATGCCTGCTTTACGAGAGGAATCGTAACTTCCTTGGGGGTAATTTTCAGGTATTCCGCATCCTCTTTCTGGTACTCTTTTGTAATCTCCAAAATAGGCTTGGGCATAGTTGCCGAAAAGAGTGCTGTCTGGCGTTCTTCCGGCATATCCGTCAATATGGTTTCTATGTCTTCCCTAAACCCCATATTCAGCATTTCATCTGCTTCATCCAAAACCACAATCCTTACCTTACCGGTCTTTAATGTATGCCGGCGCATATGATCCATGACTCTTCCCGGTGTACCTACCACAATCTGCACACCTTTTGAAAGAGCCCTGATTTGTTTGGATATATCTTGTCCGCCGTAAACAGGCAGAACCTTCACTTCATGCATATATTTTGCAAAGCGACGAATTTCTTCTGCCGCCTGCATAGCCAGTTCCCTGGTAGGGCAAAGAATAATCGCCTGCAGCCCTTTTTCTTCCGGGTCTATTTTCTGTATAATCGGTATCCCAAAAGCCGCCGTCTTCCCTGTTCCGGTCTGCGCCTGGCCAATCAAATCCTTACCTTCCAACATGATGGGAATCGCCTGCTCCTGAATCGGAGTCATGCTTTCGAATCCCATTTCCTCCACTGCCTTTATAATTCTGACATCTATTGCTGAATCCCTATAACTTTTCCTAGTTTCCGTTGTTTCCGCATTTTCCGTGTTGTCTACATTTTTTACATCTTCTGCGTTTTCTACATTTTCTACCTTTTCCATGTTTTCCATGAATTACTGTTCCATCCTTTCAACATCATACACAACATTTCATCCCTTGCTGTTCTTTTCCCAACGCAATTTTAGGGCATTTTTACCGTTACTAACTACCGTCAAAAAAGACAACACCCGCATCAAAAGTGTTGTCTTTTACCAACGAACAGAGTCATTATACCTTCCTTTTGTGACAAAGTCAAGTATTATTATGAATTTTATCATTTTATCATAATGTGTTTGTATTGGTGTTTGTATTTGGTGATTTGTATTAAACCCTTTATTCTCCATACCCAAGAAGAAACGCCTTCTGATTAATCTCCACCGTTTTCCCCGGAACGGTCTTCTCAATTATTTTCAGCCAATCTTCTATCGCAAAATCCATATGGCGTGCCGCCATACCCAATACAACGGTATTAAATGCCTTGGCATTGCCCAGGCGGATGGCCTCTTCCATCCCATTGATGGAATACACCTTATATGTCCTGCTTAAATCTTCAATGATATTTTCCGGATATTCGGCCGCCCCCGTCACGACGGTAATCGGGTCAATCCTCCAGTCGTTAATGATAATAACCCCGTCCTTTTTCAGGAAATGGGCATAGCGCAACGCTTCCAGCCTTTCAAAAGCGATGAGCACATCGGCCTGCCCCTCTTCTACGATAGGTTCCGCCACCTTATCCCCATAACGCACAAAAGTCACTACGCTGCCGCCTCTTTGTGCCATCCCATGTACTTCCGATAATTTTACGTCATATCCGGCTTCCTGTATGATTCCGCCCAGAATCCGGCTGGTAAGCAGCGTGCCTTGCCCGCCTACCCCTACTATCATAATACTTTTCGTCATCATATTCCCTTTCCTCCCTGTATTATTTCCGCTCCTTTTCAATCGCATCAAACGGGCAAAGCTGCATACATAAACCGCATCCGTTACACATGGTGGCATCAATTGCGATAGTGCCATCCTCATTCCTTGTCAGGGCCGGGCATCCTGGTTTCAGGCATGCGCCGCACTTTTTGCACTTTTCAGGTATCGGAACGCATACATCGGGGAAAACATTCCCTTTCAATAGTACACAGGGGGATTTTGTAATAATTACGGAAACTTCTTCTCTCGCAGTTTCTTCTTTGATTACCTTTTCAAGCAAGGGCAAATCAAATGCATTCACTTCCGCCACATGCTCAATGCCAATAGCTTTGCAGAACTGGTAAATATTAATCGCGGGAACGGTTTCCCCTTTTAAGGTTTTTCCTGTTGCCGCATGGTCCTGATGCCCTGTCATGCCTGTCGTGGAATTGTCTACAATAATAACCGTTCCGCTTCCCTGGTTATATACGGTATTTATCAGGGAATTCACTCCCGTATGCATAAAGGTGGAATCACCGATTACCGCTACCCAGTTTTTGATATAGTCTTTCCCCTTTGCTTTTTCCATTCCATGAAGGGATGAAATGCTGGCCCCCATACATATGGTGGTATCGATGACCTCCAGCGGCGCTACCGCCCCCAGCGTATAGCATCCTATATCCCCTGCTGCATGGATTTTCAGTTTTTTCAAAATAGTGAATACGCTTCTATGCGGGCATCCCGGACAGAGAATGGGCGGTCTGGCCGGAACTGCGGCAGGCTGCTGCTCCATTTTCTCCCCAAGCAGTGCGCTGCGAAGCATATTGGCGCTGTATTCGCCCTGCCTTGTAAATATTTCTTTTCCTGTCGCCTGTATTCCCCATGCCTTCACCTGTTCTTCAATCACCGGCTCCAGTTCTTCAAATATGTATAGCTTCTCTACCTTAGAAGCAAATTCTTCAATTAATTTTTTGGGAAGGGGATGCACCATACCCAGCTTTAATACGGAAGCTTCCGGAAAAACTTCTTTTACATACTGATAAGGGATTCCGCTGGTAATAAAGCCGATAGATGTATCGTTATATTCTGCCCGGTTAATCGGAAAACCGCCCCCATCCTCAGCCATGGCCTCCATGCGCTTTTCCACATGTACATGCCTGCCCTTTGCCATCGCCGGCATCATCACATATTTCCGGATATTTCTTTCATAAGGTTTATCCGGACGTTCTTCCCTCTCCAGCAATTCCACAGTTCCCTGGGAATGGGACAGCCTGGTAGTAGTCCTTAAAATAACCGGCGTATCATATTTTTCACTGACCTCGAAAGCGAATTTCATGAAGTCCTTGGCCTCCTGGCTGTCCGAAGGCTCTAAAACCGGCACCTGCGCCGCTCTGGCTACGCATCTGGTATCCTGTTCGTTTTGTGAACTGTATAACCCAGGATCATCCGCCGCCACCAGCACAAGGCCGCCGCCTACCCCTGTATAAGACGCTGTATATAATGGGTCGCTGGCCACGTTGACACCCACATGTTTCATGGAAGCCATCGCCCTGACCCCACTGATGGAAGCCCCGATAGCCACCTCCATAGCTACCTTTTCATTGGGGGACCACTCCGCATATATTTCATCATATTTTACCACATTCTCGCTGATTTCTGTACTGGGCGTTCCCGGATAAGCTGCCGACACCTTTACACCGGCCTCATAGGCGCCGCGGGCAATCGCCGCATTTCCTAACATAATTTTCTTTTCTGACATTCTTCTTTCATCCTTCCCGTCATGCCGCCTGCGGAGGCATAAACAAACCATAACAGAATCGCTTTTTCTTTGCAATTCACTCCACACTTCCCGTCATGCCTCCTACGGCAGCACAAACAATGCATATGTACCATTTTATCATAAAGCACATGGGAATCCAAGTGGCATATCTTTTTACATCTTCCAAGCCCTAAAACGTAGCTTCCCCTTCCTGGGAAACCATGGATACATGGCGCATGCCTTCTATCCGGTTCATTTCACGGATACATTCCGCACCCTCTTTTACCCGGACTTCAATCACCATGTTCAGGCTATTGGCATCCATATTCCTTGACTTCACTTTGCTGTGGGCGCTATATTTTTCCACCGTTTCCATAATCTCTTCTTCCCCATCAATATTGGAAGAATCCACAATGAGGAGCATGGATTCCTTGGCAGTGGGAACATATTGCAGCGCCAAAACTGCCGCAGTAATCAGCAAAGAAGCAAAAAACGCGATGACAAACAGCCCTGCCCCGCAGATAATCCCCACACTGATGGACCAGAAAAGAAAAACCAAATCCATCGGTTCTTTTACCGCTGTACGGAATCTTACAATGGACAATGCGCCCACCATCCCTAAAGATATCACCACGCTGGACTGGATGGAAAGGATAATTGCCGCCGTAATTAGAGAAAGCGCCACCAAAGAAACATTAAAGCTTTTGCTGTAAAAGGCTTTCCTTGTCATCACCCGATAAATAAAAAAGATATAAATGGCAATCAGGCAGGTAATGCCCAACGCCAAAACGGCATTTCCAATGCTCATGCTTTCCGTTGCCGACTGTACAAATGAATTTTTTAAAATATCATTAAATCCCATTTCTTCTCACTCCTCCTATATTGTATTTCCTGCATAAATAGTATTTGGAAAATGTTGCCTGCTGCAGATTTTCCATCTGCAGGCCGTTATAAATGTAATCCGGAAGGAATTCATCATATTTCACTTCCATTAAATGATAGCCGGAAGGCATCACCGGCCTGGCAAATATTTTTTTCTCAAAAAAGTCATCCACACAGTTTGAGGAACGGATATTGGTATCAAAAGTCACCCGCACGTTCCCATTTCTGCATATATAAGGCTCTCTGTCATATTCCACAATCACCTTCGGGCGGTAAAGCTCCGACTGGTATTTCAGGCAGAACTTGCGAAATACTGGCGGATAATTTTCAGGAATGTATTCTTTTTCTTCGTTCCCCGCAAGCCTTTTTTGACCCTTGGCCAGCGGTATGTTCTGTTCCGGCATCCCCTCTGCGACAGGGAGACAAATTATCCTTTCTTTAATTCCTGCAAAGTCTGCCCCTTCTAAAAAAGCTTCGCACTGCCCTCTTGTCAAAGAACAGGAATCCTTATGGGTTTTCCCGCTATCCTTCCTTTTCAGTTCCAAATGAATTTCCTTATCGCTGGCATCATAAATACGTATCCTGAATTTTTCCCTGGGGCTTGTTCCGTTTTCATTTTCGAAATAACAGGTATTCCGGTAGTCATCAAAATAAGCACTGCGAATGGTATACTTCCCCTCTTCCCCAACGTGTTCATCCAAATCCATAATATACCGGATTCTGCTGCGCAGCACAGCTATCTGCTGTGCGGACACCACATATTTCAACTCATGTCTGTATTTAAGTGCCATCGTCCGCCTCCTTTGTGCTCTCCTCCTGCCATAAACCGGTGACTATGTTTTTCTTATAAATCCCCTGTTCCATTCCCAAATCGGGAACCGCCACCTTTTCTTTCACGCCCGTTCCCGCATGGGCCAGCATGACTTCTTCCCCCTGTTTCAAATTAAAATTCACCTTCATAAAGGCATCATCGCCTTCATAATTTTTGCATCCAATCAGGATGCTTTCCTGAGGCGCTAAAACTGTCTGTTCCAAATAATTGATATGGGAAGTTTTTTCTTTGTCCATCAAATAATATCCCCAGGTATCTACGTCCTCCCCTGATGTATTGGTCAGGATAATATAATCGTTCTTCCCTTTGGCGCTGACAGCACTCAATTCCAGCCCCGCCTCCGCCGTCTCTTCCGTATAAAGAGCCGCATACAATATTCCATCTACGAGCATGCCCGCATCTATCAGCACATCTTCTTCCGCATAGTATTCCCCATTAATTTCCCAATAAGCAAATTCTTTTCCGGCAGGGAGCACCGGCTTTAACCAGGTATCGCATCCGGTCAGATACATTCCCGTAAATTCCGGTTCTGTCACCGTAATACCATTGACCTTGGCGCCTTCCCCATCCATTAAGGATAAATAGAGCGTATAAATATCTCCCATCTGCCACTTCTGCCTCATCCCTTCCAGCATGCTTAGCGGAGCTGTTTCCGCCCATGCCCTGATGCAGTCCATCTGCATTTCCAGATAAGGTTCCCCGATTTCCGGCAAGTCCGGATTTCTGACGCTTTCTTCAATATATTCCAGCATTTCGTTTTTTCTTTCCCGGTGCATGTCTTCCAAAACGGCAGCCACATTATCTGTAGCATAAGCACCGTTCAGCAAATCGCATACACAGGATACGAAGTACTGTCTGCAGTCTTCCCGCTCCATCAAAGCGGTGAATAAAGGAGCATATCCCCTTTCCTCCAATAGGGCAAGGGTTTCAAAGCTTTGTTCCGTATTTAATGTCTCCCTTATGCTTCCTAAACCCATGGTAGTATCCACATCGTAAAGAAGATAACGGTATCTGCCGTCAAATACAGAATCTTCCTTGTATTCTTCCCCCTGGGCCGCCACATAGCGGTAAGCCTGTATATTGTTATAAGGCCAGTCCCTGTTTGCCATATAAATTTCCAGCGCAAAATACTGGAGATAATTTTCCAAATCAATATACCCATTCAATTCCCGGCATATTTCATCATTGGTCAAATCCATCGTGCTATATTTGGCGTATAACTCGTTATATTCCTCCGCACAGCGCTTTTCCGTCTCACTTCCAAGTTCGGCGTTCATATTCGTCTCGCTGCTCCCAATAACCGTCATTTCCCCCTCAAAATCACCGTATTTTTCCTCAAAATATTCTTCATCATACGTGGAATGCATCCAATAAAGCCCCTGATAAGTGCCATTAATGTAAACGCTCACCGGGCGCACCGACTGCACATCAGGAAATGAAGTCTGTGCCGCAAGCCTCATTCCCAGTTCATCCCTGATGAACCCTTCCGAACGGTCATTTCCCGTATTCCTGATTTTCAGCGATTTATACTGCTCCATAATGCTCTGGCTTTCCGAGGAACGCATATCGGCAAAAAAAGGATACCGAAAACGATTCTGTACTTCGTCATATTCCTTCCTTGCATAAAGTTTAAAGGATTTCTGTTCCGATTGCCTTGTGAAGTTACCAGAAATGCGGATTCCCCCATCCTGAGCAATAACCCTTCTTCCATCCTCCTCAAAAACTTCTATATGAACGTTACGTTCACTTTCCCTTCCCCTCACATTATAATTGGCCGGCACATCAAAAGTCACCTCTTCCCCTGGATGTTCCGCCACCCAGTCTTCCCGCAGCTTGCCTTCCACAAAAATACCGTTCTCATAGCCATATAAATCATCGTCTTCTGCCGCCAGGCTGATGACCATCGTATCGTAACGATCCCCCACATTCTTTCCCATAATGTAAGTATTCGTCACCACATCCGATTCCAATCCATCCGCATATACCGCCCGAAAACGGTAGACACAAACGGTTTCCTCCTCTTTTGCCATAAGATGAATGGGGGCCTCATAGCGCATAGTACTTCCGCCCTCCTGTGAGCCTGGCATCGAGCCATCTGAAGTATAAAAAATATCCCCTTCCTTCCCTGTTATGGCAGTCAGGTAAATATCCTCATCATAAAATCCACTCTCTTCCGTAATCCGGAGACTTGTTTCAGATAAAGCATCCCCGCCTTTTCCATCCTTTGCTGCGCCTTGTTGGGATAAAATATCACCCTGAACTTCTGCCGCGTTTTTTTCAGATGAACTTTCTCCTGCGATGCTTTTATCAATGTCTTTCTTAACGAAGAAAAACATCGCCAATATTAAAATGATAGTCAATGAGCCTATATAAATTTTATTTTTAATTTCTAAAACTTCCCTTCTTTTGCCGCATAAAACTGCAGCATGTCCATTTTTTATCAGTACTTTTTTCCCATATGGCATTATTAATCCATACGTTTTCCATTATATTAAAATTTTTGTAGAATACCATACACATATTCTAAAAATATTATTAAAAAAACATTAAAAAATTGGAAATGTTTCCGCCTTTTAGTGAAAAAACTCTGACGCCTTCATTTCAGTAAAGCCTATAGCTGCCAGGCCAAAACCGAGAAATGCCCCATAGCCTCCCAATATAAGAGGAATCAGGCGCAGACGTTTTCTATTTTTAAGTTGCCTTTCCTTCTTCATAGTCTCCCTCCGTCAGTTGTCTTCCACTCAAGAATAATGATATAGCAAATTTGGGTGATGCTGCAAAAAATAGATGGATTAAGATAAAATTCGACAAACCGCTCTTAAGCCGCCTAAAGGGCATAAGAAAGAGGAAGAAAAAACAGTTCAAAACTGTTGCTCTTCCTCTTCTATTTCCCCAAAGCCGCTTTTTACAATACGCTTTGCCTCTTATTTATAATTGACGATCTTTCCAAAATCAGCCTTCAAAGAAGCACCGCCTACCAGGCCGCCATCAATGTCAGGCTGTGCAAACAGTTCTGCCGCATTTCCCGCATTTACAGAACCGCCATACTGGATACGCACTGCTTCTGCTGTAGCTTCATCATAAATCTCAGCGATGCAGTCACGAACGCCCTTACATACTTCCTGAGCCTGCTCTGTGGTAGCTGTTTTGCCTGTACCAATTGCCCAGATAGGCTCATAAGCGATAACCATGCCTTTTACCTGGTCAGCGCTGATTCCTGTAAGGTCGGATTTGATCTGAAGTCTAATCCAGTCCATGGTAACGCCCATTTCCCTCTGCTCCAACGTTTCGCCACAGCAAAGAATCGGAATCAGGCCCGCTTCAAAAGCTTTCTTCACTTTCTTATTAAGCAGAGCATCATCCTCTTTAAAATAGTCACGTCTTTCGGAATGTCCGATAATCACATATTTAGCACCTGCATCTTTAATCATAGCCGCAGAAATTTCGCCTGTATAAGCACCCTTTTCTTCGAAATACATATTCTCAGCGCCTACTTCTACGTTCGTTCCCTTTACGGCCTCAACTACCGGAACGATATCAATAGCAGGTACACAGTATACTACATCCACATCATCGGATTTTACCAGGTCTTTCAATTCATCACATAATTTCACTGCTTCGCTGGGAGTCATATTCATTTTCCAGTTGCCAGCAACAATCTTCTTTCTTGCCATTTTATAACTAAGCCCCTTTCGTTCGCTTTCTCATTTTATATGTTTCACTTATAATTTCTCTGCTGCAAAATCCGGCCTTGGGGAAACCTATTCTTCAAAAATGAAAACGGCTTCCTCCCAAAGGTCAGATTTTATTCCAGTTTTTTTGTATCTTATATCAGGCTGCCCTTATTTATCATCCGCTGCCACAACGCCCGGCAGTTCCTTGCCTTCCAGGAATTCCAAAGATGCGCCGCCGCCTGTGGAAATATGGGACATTTTATCCGCAAATCCGAGCTGGTTTACGGCTGCCGCACTGTCGCCGCCGCCGATAATTGTAGTTGCATCGGTCTCTGCCAAAGCTTTTGCTACGGCAATCGTACCTTTTGCAAGAATCGGGTTCTCGAATACGCCCATCGGTCCATTCCATACAACGGTCTTTGCAGATTTTACTGCGTCTGCATAAAGTTCCGCGGTCTTCTCACCGATATCAAGGCCTTCCATATCAGCCGGAATCTTGTCGGCATCCACCACCGATACTTCGATTTCCGCATCGATAGGGTTCGGGAAGCCTGCGGCGATTGTGGTATCAATCGGAAGGAGCAGTTTCTTGCCAAGCTTCTCCGCTTTATCCATCATTTCTTTACAATAATCGATTTTTTCTTCATCTACCAAAGAATTGCCGATTTCATATCCTTTTGCTTTCAGGAATGTAAATGCCATGCCGCCGCCGATAATCAGCGTATCGCATTTTTCCAGAAGGTTATTGATAACATTCAATTTATCCGCAACTTTTGCACCGCCAAGGATAGCTACAAAAGGCCTTACCGGATTTTCTACTGCATTTCCAAGGAAATCTATTTCTTTCTGCATCAAATATCCAACCGCACACTCTCCGCCTTTTTCGCGTACACATTCCGTTACACCTGCTACCGATGCATGAGCCCTATGGGAAGAACCAAATGCATCACATACATATACATCTGCCAAATCAGCCAGTTCCTTGCTGAATTCCTCGCCGTTCTTTGTCTCTTCTTTACCGCGGAAACGTGTATTCTGAAGAAGGACAACATCCCCTTCCTTCATTGCCTCTACCGCTGCGGTAGCTGCTTCACCCGTTACATTGTAATCTGCCACAAAGTTAACTTCTTTCCCCAGTTTCTCGGACAGCCTTTTAGCTACCGGTGCCAGAGATTCCCCTTCGTTGGGGCCGTTTTTCACTTTGCCCAGATGGGAGCAGAGAATTACCTTGCCGCCATCCTTTAACAGTTTCTGAATAGTAGGAAGTGCTGCTACAATACGTGTTTCATCTGTAATTTCACCATTCTTCAACGGTACGTTAAAGTCACATCTTACCAGGACACGTTTTCCGTTTACGTTGATATCATCAACTGATTTCTTATTTAATCCCATGATAATCGCCTCCATATTTATATTAAAAATAGAGTAGGAAAGAGCCATTTCCCCCTACCCAGCGCACAGTCCGCAGCCGCATCTACAGCAACTGCCAAATGCAAGCCTGTGCATAAAAATGCTTCCAAGCAGTAAAGTACCCACCTGACATACCGGGAATGGACCACATCCGCCACATTCTTTACTGCCCCACATACATAAAGGTCCGGCCCATATGACCGGACCCTTATAGGTCTTAATGAAAATATTCGATTGTTTGAGAACAATCCATTTCGCTATTATGCTAACTCAGAGAAATATTTGATTGTTCTTACCATCTGGCTCGTATAGGAATTCTCATTGTCATACCATGAAACTACCTGAACAAGGTTGTCTTCGCCAACCATGGTCTGTGTAGCATCGAAGATAGAACCAAAGGTGCTCCCTACGATATCAGAGGAAACGATTTCGTCTTCATTGTAGCCGAAGGACTCTGTAGCTGCTGCTTTCATAGCTGCATTGATTTCATCTTTTGTTACAGATTTTTCAACTGTTGCAACTAAGATTGTAGTAGAACCTGTCGGTGTAGGAACACGCTGAGCGGAACCGATTAATTTGCCGTTCAATTCAGGGATTACAAGGCCAATTGCCTTTGCAGCACCTGTAGAGTTAGGAACGATGTTAACAGCGCCAGCACGGCTTCTTCTTAAATCGCCTTTTCTCTGAGGTCCGTCAAGGATCATCTGATCGCCTGTGTAAGCATGGATTGTGCTCATGATACCGGATTTGATTCCAGCCAGGTCATTCAGTGCTTTTGCCATAGGAGCCAAGCAGTTTGTTGTACAGGATGCAGCGGAAATAATTGTATCTTCCGGTTTCAATGTCTCATGGTTAACATTGAAAACGATGGTAGGAAGATCATTTCCAGCAGGTGCGGAAATAACAACCTTACGAGCGCCTGCATTGATGTGAGCCTGTGCTTTATCCTTGGATGTATAGAAACCTGTACATTCGAGAACAACATCTACTTTCAAATCTCCCCAAGGAAGTTTGTTAGCATCTGCTTCTTTGTAGATTGTAATAGTCTTTCCGTCAACTGTGATAGAATCTTCGCCTGCTTCTACTGTGTCAGCTTTAGCATATTTTCCCTGTGAAGAATCATATTTCAGCAGATGTGCCAACATCTTAGGGCTTGTCAAATCGTTGATTGCTACTACTTCATACCCTTCTGCCCCAAACATCTGTCTGAAAGCAAGACGACCGATACGGCCAAAACCATTAATTGCTACTCTTACTGCCATTTTAGTTTCCTCCTAGAAAATAAATTTGTTTATATCATTTTGACAATCATTCATAAACGATTGTCAAAATTTTATCATTAGGGATATTTTACCTAATTTGTCCAAAAAATTCAAGATGAAATTCAAAAATATTTGTGCCATGCACGTTATTTTATAAAATATTTACAATTTTATAATTTTACAAACTCCGGTTTGCGGCCTGCAAATACTGCATAATATTTATACCCGCAGGATTTTAGTATATCCGCCGCCCGAGCAAACCCTTCCCCTATGCGTTCGGGGCTATGGGCATCGGAGCCCACTGTTATAATTTCCCCTCCCAGTTCGCGGTAACGCTTTATAATATCGGTACAAGGGTTTAGTTCCTTCAGCTTATGGGGCAGTGCCCCGGTATTCACTTCCAGCCCTTTCCCGCTTTCCGCCAGCCGGTGTAATATTTCATCCAAAATATCTTTGTATTTGCCATAAGAATAATCCCTGTCTTTTTCCGGCCCATAACGCACCACATAATCCAAATGCCCATATACGTCAAAATCATGGAACACCTTTAAATTATCCAGAATCGACTGAAAATATTCCAGATAAGCCCTCTCTTGCGTCCGCCCCTTATAAAAGTCGGCATAGTAAGGGTCTTTTCCATTGCATACATGGGAAGAAGCAATTACAAATTCAAAATTGTACTTCCTGATATAGGCCTCCAACTCTTTGGCCAAATGGGGCTGAATCCCCAGCTCTATACCAAAGCGCAAATGAATCCGCCCCTCATACTCTTCCTTACAACGTGCAATCCCACGGACATAAGCTGCCGTGTCCAAATCAAATAAGCCGCTCTCTTCCTCTTTCCCGTAGGGATAATCCATATCCATATGCTCCGTAAAGCACATCGTTTCCATCCCAATGGCAATCCCTCTTTCTATCATCCTTTCCATAGGTATATCCGAATCCCCTGAAAAAGAAGAATGGAGGTGATAATCCGCTAATATCGGCATATTACTTCATGACCTCCCATCTGTGCATCCATTTTCGCAAAATCGTCTTCGGTACGATGTACACTCTCTTTTTTATACAATTGTTCCGCCTCCCAGCACACAATCGTTTTCATAAAATACTACCGCCTGCCCCGGCGTCACCGCCCTCACCGGCTCCTCAAAACTACATTTTATCCTATCCTCCCCTACCTTCTCAATCACCCCATACGCGCCTTTATGCCCATACCGGATTTTCGCCATTATGCGCCTGCTTCCTTTCAGTTCCTCCATGCCCATATAGTTCACCCGGTCACAAAAAAGTTCCGCAGAAAATACATCCTCGCTTTCCCCTATCACCACTTCATTGGTATCCGGGCAGATACGAGTCACAAATACCGGATGTCCCATGGCGAGCTGCAGTCCCTTTCTCTGTCCTACGGTATAATGGGTAATCCCTTTATGCGGGCCAAGTATTTCCCCGGAAGGGGTCACAAAATTTCCCGGCCCGGGCACCCGCCCCCCGGCTTCCCTGTCTATGAACC
Source organism: Lachnospiraceae bacterium (assembly GCA_011958945.1). Classification (GTDB taxonomy): domain Bacteria; phylum Bacillota; class Clostridia; order Lachnospirales; family Lachnospiraceae; genus Kineothrix. The sequence goes on from BLLT01000043.1 coordinate 19,625, forward strand.
CTGCATAATCATTATCCGGGATAAAACAGATTTCCTGACTGTCCGGCTTCTTCGCCACAGGAAGCCCTGCCCTGTTTGCCAAATCCCGGATTTCTTCCTTCCTGTATTCGCCCACCGGCATTAAGGTATGGGCAAGCTGATACTGGGTCAGGTTATATAGGGCATAGGTCTGATCCTTTTGGTCCGTTGCGGATTTGCAAACAGCATATCTGTTGTTGGCCAGCTGCCTAATCCTTGCATAATGCCCGGTTGCAATGTAATCCGCACCAATGGCCATGCTCCTTTGCAGCAAAGACTCCCATTTTACATAACGATTGCATGCGATACAGGGGTTCGGCGTCCTTCCATGGAGATATTCTTCCACAAAGTAATCCATTACCCTTTCTTTAAATTCTTTTTTAAAATTCATCACATAATAAGGTATCTGCAAATATTGAGCCACCCTTCTGGCATCCTCAACCGCAGACAGGCCGCAGCAGCCCCCATTTTCTTCCTTCTGCAATTCCTCTTCATCCTGCCATATCTGCATCGTTATACCGATAACCTCATATCCTTGTTCTTTCAATAAATAAGCGGCCACGGAAGAATCCACGCCGCCGGACATACCCACTACTACTCTCTTTTTCATCTACTCCCATCCTTACTTCCTGCATATGTTTTCCGGCCTCAATATTTCCCAGCACTGTATGAGCCTCTCTAAAGAAAACGCCGCATTGGCCGGGCTGGTAGAAGGCAGTTTGATAATCTCAACCCCTGTTTTTTCTTTACAGAATTTGTCGTATAAGCGGCACGCCGTTGCCCCATTTCCATAAATCTTTATAATCTTGGACTTTCCCAGCAGCCCTCCCACATCATTGGGCACTACGCTTTTTATAGAACTGTCGCTGGAACCTTTGATATCGCAGGAGGAAATCACATCCCATATGGCAATGCCGTGCTTTAACAGCATGCTCTTTTTCTCTTCTATGGAAACCGGCACTTTTTCCTTTACAATAGCCGCTGTCACTTTCCAGAACCGGTTCTGGGGATGCCCATAATAAAAAGCGCTTTCCCTGGATTTTACCGAAGGAAAGGTTCCCAAAACCAGCACTCTGGATTCACCGTTATATACGGGTTCAAAAGTATGTGTCACGTGCATAATTAATATTCTTCCTTCTCATCTTCCCCTTCATGGATATCGGATTTTGGCTTTTCCAGCCCTTCTATGTTTATCCCATGCTTTTCGGCATAGTCCCACAATGCCGCATGAATAGCCTCTTCGGCCAACAAGGAGCAATGCACTTTCACCGGGGGAAGCCCATCCAAAGCCTCCATTACTGCCTTATTCGTCACCTTCATGGCATCCTGTATACTCTTCCCCTTCACCAGTTCCGTCGCCATACTGCTGGTGGCCACGGCAGCACCGCACCCAAAAGTCTTGAACTTACAGTCCTGAATGATTCCATCCTCATCAATATCCAGATAAATGCGCATAATATCGCCGCATTTCGCATTGCCTACAGTTCCTACCCCGCTGGCATTTTCAATTTCGCCTACGTTTCTTGGGTTTTCAAAATGATCCATTACCTTTTCGCTGTACATGACCTTATGCCCTTTCTATTCCAGTTCCGCAAATGCCCATCCGATACCCATTTCCTTTCTCCTTTGCAGAAGATTTCCGGCCGATATGCGTCCGTAAATCTTCTGGGGTATCTCCTGGGCATTTGCTGTTTTCCAGTTCCGCAAATGCCCATCCGGTACCCATTTCCCTTTCTCCGCTGCAGAAGATTTCCGGCCGCTATGCGTCCGTAAATCTTCAGGAACACCGTTCCTTGGGTACTTTCCTGGCATTTGCTGTTTTCCAGTTATTTATCTCTTTTTATATAATCTTCGTACAAGGGAGACATACTCCGCAGCCGTTCTACAATGCCCTTGATTGCATCTACTGTCTTATCCATTTCTTCCAATGTATTCTCCCAGTTTATGGTCAGCCTTAATGAGCCATGGGCAATCTCATGGGGAAGCCCGATGGAAAGAAGCACATGGGATGGGTCCAGGGAGCCGGAGGTGCATGCGGACCCGCTGGAGGCACAGATTCCTTTCCTGTCCAGCATTATGAGCAAAGACTCCCCCTCGATAAATCGAAAGCTGAAATTCACATTGTTGGAAAGCCGCTTCACCCTATCGCCATTTAACCTGCAATACGGAATTTCCGCCTCTATTTTCCCTATCAAATAATCCCTCAGCGCCTTTTCCGTTTCCCTTCTTTCCTCTAAATGGGCAAAAGCCAGTTGCGCCGCTTTTCCTATTCCCACAATGCCCGGCACATTTTCCGTTCCAGCCCTTCTGCCCCTCTCCTGCTGTCCGCCATGGAGAAACGAACGGATTTTAATGCCGGCACGGATATATAGGAAGCCGATTCCTTTCGGCCCCTGGAATTTATGCCCGCTGGCACTGAGCATATCGATATTCATTTCATCCACATCAATAGGCAAATGGCCATAAGCCTGCACGGCATCGGTGTGGAACAGCACATCATATTCCCTTGCTATTTGGCCGATTTCTTTTATAGGCTGAATTGTTCCTATTTCATTATTGGCAAACATAATGGAAATCAATATAGTATCCTGGCGGATGGCCGCTTTTAATTCTTCCAGTTTGAGAATACCATTTTCATCCACATCAATATACGTAATTTCATACCCTCGTTTCTCCAGATATTCACAGGTATGGAGGATGGCATGGTGTTCTATTTTTGAAGTAATAATGTGTCTTCCCCTGGAAGCATAAGCCTCCGCAGTAGCCACAAGCGCCCAGTTATCGGCCTCCGAACCGCCTCCGGTAAAATAAATCTCGTTGTTTTTTGCCCCTATGGTGGATGCAATATATTCCCTGGACTCCATCACCGCCTTTTTGGCTGCCGAGCCAAGGGAGTAAATACTGCTTGGATTTCCATAGCTTTCCGTAAAATAGGGAAGCATCGCTTCCACAACTTCCGGCGCGGTCTTCGTCGTAGCCGCATTATCTAAATAAATATAATCATTCATCCCTGTACTCATCCCTTTCTTTTTTAATTCCTAGTAAACTACTACGAATTAAGTGTTTTCACTATACCACTCCCACCTTGTTCTGTCAATAAAGCGGGTGGCATATATTTATAAACAAATCCAGCTTTCAGGTTATAGATGAAGAAAACAAACCCTCTTATCACAGGCACGATTATCCTTACCGTCACCGGCTTTGCCAGCCGATTTATCGGTTTTTTCTACCGTATTTTTTTATCCCGCGTTTTTGGAGCGGAAGGCATGGGGCTTTATCAGCTCACGGCGCCCGTGCTCGCCCTTACCTTTTCCATTACCGTATCCGGCATGCAGACGGCCATATCCAAATTTGTAGCCAGCGAGGCATCTACGAAGGATTACCGTTCCTCCTTCCACACGCTGTTTACCGGCTTTGGCATTTCCATGCTGCTTTCGGCGGCCTGTACGGCGTATATCTATATTTTTTCCGATATGATTGCCGCAAAACTACTGTTCGAACCCAGAACCGCGCCGCTTTTGCGCATTATAGCCCTCTCCATACCAATGGCCACGGTCCATTCCTGCATCAACGGCTATTTTTACGGGATACGAAAAACCGCCGTTCCCTCCATGACCCAGCTGGCGGAACAGGTCATAAGGGTGGGAAGCGTTTACCTTATCTACATCCTATACAGGGCAAAAGGCTATAGCCCTACCATTAATTTTGCCGTTGTAGGCCTTGTCATCGGCGAAGGGGCATCTATGCTCGTATCCCTTGGCGCTATCTATCATCGTTTTTACTCGGTAAGCGCCTCTAAAGATATTATTTCCCAGGTAAGGCAGCCCATTCATGCCTTTCGGGGCAGCGCCAGGAATCTCCTATCTTTAGCGGTACCGCTCTCCCTAAACCGCACCCTGATTAACTTTTTACAAAGCATAGAAGCTATCTACATCCCCCAATGCCTGCAGCGTTACGGCTATGATAATGCAAAGGCACTCGGCGTTTACGGTGTGCTTACAGGGATGGCCCTGCCCCTGATTCTTTTTCCCTCCGCCATTACCAATTCCATTTCCGTCCTCCTCCTGCCCATCGTATCGGAAGCGGAATCTAACGGCAACCATCAGGCCATCCGCAAGGCCGTAAGAAAGTCCATTCGTTACTGTCTGCTTCTGGGCTCTCTTTGCACCGCCCTTTTCCTTGCCTTCGGACGGATGGCCGGCCAGCTATTATATCATAG
>BLLT01000044.1 GCA_011958945.1 Lachnospiraceae bacterium
ATTGAATTTTCAAGGTGCATAGGCACTTATGCGAGTGCGAAGTTTGAGTATATAAAAGATTCAAGTGCCAAAAAACTTGAACCACTTGACAATCTATCAGATTTACAGTAAATGATTTCTAATCCGGAAAAAGTATCAGGTCTTTTCCAAACCCGCCAACAAATATATAGTAACCTTGACATGGCGCTGTCAAGGTTATCATGATATAATCAGGCTGTGAATGCGATGAATTGCAGTAAAGCAGACGGTTTAGAATAAATTTTGGTCCAAAAAACTACACAGAAATGGAGTTAAATATGAATATTAAAAAAGAACTTGAAGCCAGAGCAGGTATAGCAAACGGTATATATCTAAACAACATTGATATTGATCCGCTTACAATTAAGGCAATAATGATAAATGAAGTTGTTCCCGCTGACCCCTTACAGGATTTTTATGGACCCCCCGACGCCGATTATCTGAAAACAACGATTCCTCTTCTGCAAGGGGCCGGTGCAAAGGTTACTTCCATACAGGACATACTGCAAAAGGGTATCTATATCACAAATGCCGTCAAAACCCCAAAGGCAGACTATGCCATTGATAAAAGAAGTATTGAAAACAGTTTGCCTTATTTAGAAGCAGAACTTTCTTTATTCCCCAATATAAAAGTTATTATGCTTATGGGTGATGTTGCAAAAAAAGCCTTTAACATGATTGCGAAAAAATCCACAAAGAAAAATGCTATTCCTGCCGTTTCCACTTATAAACTGCGGAATAGCGAAATCTATTATAAGGGCATTCGGGTAATGCCGTCATACATCATGACGGGGGGAAATATATTAATAGAAAAGTCAAAAGTAACAATGGCAACTGAGGACATTGCAACTATGTTAGAAATCATTAAGTGAAATCTGGCGGTCAGTGCACTAGTGTGCTGCTGTGTGTTTTCCTGATAGGGCAAAAGGAACGCCCGCCATTACTCCTTAGCAGACGTTCCTGTCTTTAAGCAATTAAGATTATTCCTAAAACCCTTGTCCGCAATACCCTTTGCCCTACGGCCCGATGCGCTGAAAACTACAGTAGAGATGCCGCCTCTTCATCCAAAATCAGGGTGAAATGAGGATGCAGAGTAAGTACAGTGGCCGGCACTTTTTCATCCACCACTCCGCTCATCAGCTTTTTCACCGGCTCTGCTTTCCGTTTGCCGGAAGCAATCATTACCAGATTTTTAGCCTGCATAATGCTTCTGGGCCCCATGGTGATATAATAATCTGGCACATCCTCCTCCCCATTCTCGAATTCATCCACCAGGCGCGACCTTAAGTATTCATCGCACTCCACCCTGGATGTAGCATCCCCGAATTTAGTGGTTCCCGGAAGATTTCCGCAAAAATGCCCATCCCATCCTAATCCCAGGATAACTGCATCCAGCCCTCCTGCCTCGGCGATGCTCTTATCCTGTATCCGGTAATTTGTCTGATCCAATTTATGAATATTTTCTTCCCGGATGCCGGCCGGAGTTAAGAACTGCTTTCTCAACCCGGAAATGGTCACCCCTTCCCTGTCTTCTTTCCGATATGGAATCTCGTCAAAATTGTAAAAATGCACATTGTGGAAATCATCTTTCCCCTTCACTAACGGCAACAGGATTTCATACATTCTTGCCGGGGTTGTACCGCCCGTAATGGATAAATTCACGCGCGCCTGATCCGAGTACATATATTTCAACACATGCATTGCCGCCGTATGGCTCATTTCTTCATAATTTTTCGTAATAATCAGTTTCATTTTTTCCTCCATTCCAGTTCCGCAACTACCCTACGGATACCCTTTCTTCTCGCGGAGCAATTTCATGTCTGCTCCGCAGACATGCAATTCTCCGGGGCATCCTTCGGGCATTTGCTGTTTTCCAGTTCCGCAACTGCCCTCCGCATACCCTTTCTTCACGCGGGGCAGTTTCATGTCTGCTTAAACAATAGCCCTAAGTAATTCATCCTCCGGCGTCGCTTCCGTTAATTTGGTATTGGGGAAGACGTCCAGATACTGGTCCGTGTTGGTAATCACTACCATAACATCCGTCTCATACCCCTCTGCCTTCAACTTGTCCATCTCAAACGAAAGCACCTTCTGCCCCTTCGATACCCGCTCTCCTTCCTGTACATAGGAAGTAAAATATTTCCCATTCAGCTTTACCGTGTCAATCCCCAGATGGACCAGCACTTCCAAACCATCATTGCTTTTAAACCCAATGGCATGTTTGGATGAGATAAGGGTGGTTACCACCCCGTCTACCGGCGATGTAACGATGCCGCTCTTAGGAACTACTGCGATTCCTTTTCCTAGTACTTCTTCGGCAAAGGTTGCATCCGACACCTGGTCGATAGGCTTTACCATGCCTTTTACCGGCGATGCAATGGAAAGGATACGCTCATTTTCCGGCTTTTCCTCTATATGCTTCCCCCCTGACATCGCATCTTCTTCCAAAATCTTTCCTTTGAAGATAAAGCATATGGCCATAGTGGATACGATTGCTGCCGGAAGACCGATAGCGATTCCCGCAAAGCCATCCCCGAAAGTTGCCGGAATCGTCACTAAGGAAGACATCACCATCGCATACTCCGCACCTCCGAAATAGGATGAAATCGCTGCCCCGATGCCGCCGCCAATGCTCGCTGCGATAAACGCTACTTTATATTTCATAACTACCCCATACAGCCCCGGCTCCGTTACCCCCAGGAATCCCGATATGGCAGCGGATAAGGAAATATCCCGCATTTCTTTATTTTTTTTACGTATAATTATATAAATAGCCAACGGAGCCGCTGCCTGCGCCATAGTGCTCATGTAATTCATAGCGCCAATGGTTGTATACCCATAGGTAGCTAACTGCTGGGAAACAATGGCGCGCACAGCGTGGTGGGTTCCGGTAAATACAGTCACCGGCCGTAAAGCCCCGATCACGAACCCTGCCAGAATCGGAGAAAAATCAATGATGGCCTGCATGCCAAGCGCTATGTATTCCCCTGCATAAAATCCCAATGGCGCAATAAATGCTAACGTTACAGGAACCATTGCGACTAAAGTCAACATAGGCGTAAAAATAATGCTGACGATATCAGGAATCCTCTTTTCCAAAAAGCGGTAAACATAACTCATAATCCATACTGCCAGAATAATGGGCAGGACCGAAGCATTATAATCCAGATATGGAATGGAAATCCCCAGTATTTTAAAGCTTTCCACCCCTCCGTTAATCCCTTCGTAAATCGTAGGGTGCATCAGTACGCCCGCCAGCGACAGGGCCATATACGGATTGGTCTTGAAGCGTTTTGCCGCACTCACTGCCAATAGGAACGGGTAGAAATAGAACATACCGTCCGACATAATATTTAGTAAATTAAATACATCGCTGCCCCATTCAATCCAGCCGAATTCCCAGAACATAAACAGGAAGCCTTTTATCATCCCCCCTCCGATCACCGGCGGCAAACTGGGAATTAATATGGAAGAGAGGGTCTCTAAAATTCGCGACACCACGCTCTTTTTCCCTGTTCCTGACCCTTCCGCAGCACCTGCATCTTCTCCGCCCAAATTGGCCATCCCCGCAAGTTCCGCATATATTTTATTTACTTTGTTTCCTACGATAACCTGGAACTGCCCGCCCTGTATCTGTACTCCCAGCACACCTTCCAGGCTTTCTATTTTCTTTCTGTCCGCTTTCCCGTCATCCTTTAAGCTGAAACGCAAACGGGTCACGCAATGGGTACATGATATAATATTTGATTCTTTGCCCACCAGTTCCAATATCTGGGCTGCTATTTCTTTGCTTGTCATTTTCTTGCATCCTCCTTCCGAAATCTAAAGACTCCAGGTATCTTCCTGCACCTGATTTCATGAGCATACTTTTGTCAAATTTGCACCGGAAAACTCCTACCACTAAAAGGCTCAGGCCTGTACATGTTTTTTCCCGGCAATTAACCGGTTGATATGCAGCGTTAAATACAGCATTTCGCTTTCCGATGTATCATGCTCATACCTCTCGTCCACGTAATCCGCAATCATCCGCGCACACTGATGCGCCTTGGGGTACTCCTTTTTTACCAGTTCCAGCAGTTCCTCATTCATGGAATTATCCATTTCAAAGTTAATCTTCCGAATCAGATAATATTTCAAATGCGTGACAAACCTGGTAAAATCCGCGGATTCCTGTACAATTTTCATCTCCAGGAACTGCTCCATTTTTTTCACAATTTCCGCCATCGCCGTTGTCAAATCCACAATATCGTACCCCGCGCTCAGCCCGCCCATGGAATTCACCATATGCATGGCCACGGAAACCGCTTCCCCCTCGGGCAGCTGCTGCCCGGTAACATCCTTTAAAATGCCCAACGCTTTCAGCCCTACCCTATATTCCCTTGGGTAAAACTGCTTGATTTCCCAGGAAAGAAAATGGTCAAAAACCATCCCTTCCTTAAAACGCCTGGCCGCAAAACAAAAATGGTCGGCAAGCGTAAACACCAAATTTGTGGGTAACGGGCTTTTCAGTTCCTTTTCCGCCATCCTGACGATTTTCTGGGAAGCGTTTAAGTATTCCATCGGAATCTCCTTTAACAGCTGCACATAATAATCCTCATTGCGGTTTTCTTCCAGCACAAACCGTTCTTCGATAAAATCCACATTCACGGCATCGCCCGGATAAACTTTAAACCCTACCCCTTTCCCCGTAATAATAACCTTCTTTCCCCTGTCATTTACCAGTACCACATTATTATTGATACGCTTTATGACATTCATCTCTTCCTCCATATACATTCATAGCCCCCGGCCCTTCCCTGCATCCTTTTTCCCTGCAAAGAAGTTCCGGCATTCTATTCTGTTTGCTTGAACTGCACATCCCGCATATAGTTTTTTGCAAGCGCGGTTATCCGGTCCGCTGCTTATAGGAATAAAAAAAACCTAAATAATACCATAAGGTATTATTTAGGTCATGCCGGCATATTCCGTAACAAATCCTCTTTTGCGTTCTGTTCGATTCATTGACTATATTTTAACTAAAAATTTCTGGGTTGTCAACACCTCTTTTGAAAAAGAACTAAAAACCGGCAACAGTCCAGCCCGGGATCTTGCACTTGCTGCAAAGTCCGTACGAGCACTTCTGTTACGATTTTTCTACCTGGGCCACCGCCCCCGCCTGTCCGGCAGCTGCGGAAATGATGCATGGGGCTCTGTCTGATACCAGTAAGCCACCGTCGCCACATCGTCCTGACGCTCAAAAATCCCGCTGTGGCAGGAGCCAATCTGCTGCAGCGTTACTTTCAGATCCGATTCAAAGCAAATCGGGTCCGGGAGGTGGAAGCGGTACAATCCTCTCATGGGCGGGCAGTCATCGTTGTGGTAATCATTGTGCACTCCCTCATCATGCCTGGAATAAAAAGGATATCCCAGAAACGGGGTACTGTAGGTCTGTTCCACCATTTTTCCCCCGCCTAATGCGGCAAAGCTCCATGCCCCTCCGAAATAGTCTTCCGTTCCCGTTCCGCATATGGTGGGATATTTATCATCCCCATCCAGATAAAACTTTATTTCCCCTTCCCCCCACCAATAGCGCTCCAACGCAGACAATGCAAGAAAAGTACCTACATACTGCCCGCTGCCCCGCACGCCATCCAATATTACATGGTCCTGTCCTAATTCTGTAATTTTGCTCCTGCGCCACTGGGCATGAAAATAAGCCGCCGCTTCGGGCAACTCATCATAAAGGCAGTAATCCACCTGAAAAAAGAAAGATGGGATTGTTTCCTCATTTTGATTCTCTATAGTGATTCTCGCCCCTGTTCGGAATGGCATGGAAAAATAGCAGTTAAATCCATTTCTCGGCAATACCGCCACAGGCATGGAATAAACCGGATAGCTTCTGCCGAAACCACAGCAAAAAAAGTCTCCCAGCGGACATTCCACGGACGGCATCTCCTCCCCATCCCAATACATCCGTAAAACCAAATCCCTGAAAACAAACCGATTCTTTTCGCTAAGCTTATCCGTCACCGTCATCCAGATATGACGGATGACCCCCGTGCCATCTATCCGCGCCAGTTCTTTTATTTCCCCCGGCGCAATGGAAGGTATACAGGGAGAACCTTTCCTGCCCTCGCCCAGCGCACTGGCAGCCATCCCCCCTCCCCCCTTTTCCCCCATGGGGTTTTCCCCGTTAATCGCCCTGCTTCTTCCATGGGATAGCAGGGCAGCCGATGCAATTCCTCCTGTCCATTCAAACATTTTCCCTCTCCTTTCCGCCCAGTGCACTGGTCCGCTTTATATCCTCCGCCAAATATCCTTTTATCAATTTACGCCCCCCAAAAGTTTCATTTCTTTCCACCGCACAGCCCCGCATTCCACGAAAAGCCCTAAGCCCCCATCCTGTATGCCGTAGCATCTGGTAGTCAGCGCCGTGTCATTTACATATATCTGCATAATATTTCCGCTCACCAACAGCTTTATTTCCGCCCTGTTTCCGTATAGATTCATCCTCCTTTCATCGGGATAAAACTGATCCCCATCTATCTGATGATAGCGCTCCATGGCAATCCTGCCGCGATCCGGTTCTATTCGAAGCTGACACCAAGTCTTTAACTCCCTGCCATCCGTATGAATCATAAGCCCTAGTGCCTGCGTCCCTTCTTCCCATTCCACCGAAGCCTCAAACAGCATCGGCCCGTTCAGTTCCCCAATCTGTGCCCATCCGAATCCATTCCTGCACCTGCCTGCCACCTCATTTTCCCCTTCCCAGTCTCCCCTCATACTATTCGCACGAAGCGGCATCGGCCTTTGAAAGGATTTCCTGATGGATTCCGGCATGGCCGCACCCAGCGTTCTGTCTCCCCTCTGGCAAAGCCTGTGAACTACCACATTTCCGCCCCACATGAACTTCCCGTCATCCCGGCAGTCCTTCCGTATGGACTGCCATCCTACCAGATACCGATCTTTGCCGTCCGTTACCGTTTTTGCTGCATAAAACTCCCTGCCGTCAAACATATCGTCCAAGCCCGGCGTCTCCCAATCCCCTTCAAACCGCTTTGCCATACGATACCTGGTTTCCCACTGCCTGCTATAGGTAGAAAATGTCAAATACCAGTCACTCCCCATCCGGAATGCATCCTGACATTCATGGGTAGGAAAAATCCCCGGGCTGTAAATGATTCTATCATACTTCCAATTAAGGATATCATCGGATATATATAAGGCACTGCATCCGCCCCGCAGCCATGCCCCTCCCTTCTCCTCCGCAGTGATCAGCATACAGAATTTCCCCATTTCTTCATTCCAAAATACATGGGGGTCTCTCCAATGCAGCCCTTTAAAGTGCTCTTCATCCGGGCTAAAGAAGAACTCCCTGTCCTTCTCCCAGACAATCAAATCTTTGCTTACTGCCCGAAGGATGGCCTGCTCATATTTCCCTTCCTCCCCCCGGTTTCCTTCGCAAAAGCCTGTATAGTAAAAATAGAACAGTCCGTCATGATGGCATACGCTCCCCGTTGCCGCATGCCAGTCCTGCTCGTTTGGGCTTCCGTTTTGCAAAACAAGCCTGCACTGGCCATAATGGACAAAATCCTCTGTCTCCACCACATAAATACAGTATTTATACAGAAAAAACAAAAAAAATTTCCCTTCCCAGTAAAATGGCATAATATCGCCGCACATTTCCCCATGGGGCATGCCCGGATACTGGTTTTCCGGTGTGTAAAAAATATAATCATTCCCTTTCATTTATTATATTACCTCATTTCTCCGCTTCTTTTACTCTCCGCACTTCGTTCCTGTTATAATTCTGTCAAAAGGCTCCCCTACAAAATATTGAAACGTTCCCACCGCTTCTCCGTCTGCAGCAAACACTTCCACGCTGGTAACATCCACAACTATGTATAGTTCCCTGGCCGCTTCCCGGCAAAAATACATCCACCTTGTTTCCTGGAAATGGGAATCCTCAAAACCCTCCCCACAGCCGCTTCTGCTCACTGTTATTTTTCCGTATACAAAATCTACGGTAATCTGGAATCTGCCGTTTCTGCTGCAAAAAATTATTTTTCCCGTTTCCCCCTCAGGAGTATAGCGAAAAACGCCAGGGATTTTCTCCGCCGTAACCATTGCATTATCCGGCACAATCTGCTGCCATAATTTCCATTTTTCTTCCGCTTCCTGAGCCGGCTTTTGAATCACCCGATATCCTTCGGAAGTTTTCCGAAGGCTCAATTCCCTGGGAAAGGTCATACTTCCCCGAAACCCCGCTTCCGGAAGCTTTTCCGCATAACTCCAGCAATTCATCCAACCTTGCTGGATCACCCGCCCCCCTGTTCCGGCATAAGTAGCCGCCGCATAATTATCCCTCCCAAAATCCACATACAGTTCTTCCCCCGCACTATCCTGCTCCATAAAGCCTTCCCCTGTAAAAACTCCTACAAAGTACCGGATTCCCGTCTTCACATAATCCAGCGTATTCTGGCTCACAAACAGAACCCATTTTCTTTTATTCCCATCCCCCCGCCCTTCCTTCAATTCCACAAGATCCGGGCATTCCCATATTTCATCCGGCCTAAGCCCCTGCCCCGGAAATACTTTCCCAGGCATCCAATCCCTTAAATTCCCGGAAGTAAAAAATAAAATTTCTTTCCCCGCCGATACAAGCATCACCCATTTTTCCGTTGGCTGATACCAGAATACTTTCGGATCCCGGAAATCTTTTAATTGCAGATTCAGCACCGGATTGCCCTCATATTTTTTAAAGTTCATCCCCCCATCCAGGCTGTACGCCAAGCTCTGATACTGGATACATGCCCCTCCCTGTTCCAGATGATGGGTGAACACTGCCACAAGGGGAGGATTATCATCCGTTCCAAACCCGCTCGTATTTTTCTCATCATACACCATACAGCCTGAAAATATAGTTCCCAATCCATCCGGGCACAAAGCCACAGGCAGCTCCTCCCACTCCATAAAATCCTTCGTCCTGGCATGCCCCCAATGCATATCCCCATGAGTTACACCATAGGGATAGTGCTGATAAAACAAATGATAATATCCCCCATATAAGATTAAGCCATTCGGGTCATTTATCCACCCGGTTTTACTTGTAAAATGAAAAACAGGGCGGTGGCTCCTATATAATTCCTTTAATCTTTCTTTATCCATAATCCTTATCCTTTCACCGCCCCTGCAACTACGCCTTCAATAATATACTTCTGCAAAAGCAAATATAATACGAGAACCGGAATAATCATCAGCACCAAAGCCGCCAGCAGCAGCCCCAGGTCTGAGGAAAATGCGCCGTAAAATACCCTGGCCGCCACAGGAAGGGTATGAAGCCTGCCATCCCCCAGGATCAGGCTGGGCAGCAAATAATCATTCCACAAATTCAAAGTATTAATAATTACCGTTGTAGCCACAATGGGCTTCAGCAACGGCAGCACCACCTGGAAAAAAGTTCGGTATCTCCCACACCCGTCCAGTGCGGCCGATTCCTCCATTTCCAGCGGCACAGTTCCTTTAACTGCCCCGTAGAATAAAAAGGTGCTCATCCCCACGCCAAATCCTACATGCATGAAAATCAGTGTGATACGATGATTCAATATTCCAAAAATTCCACCATATATGGAAACCAGCGGAATCATAAGCACCTGAAAGGGGATGGCAAGAGACAAAATCATCAATGTAAAAAACACTCTGCAAATCAACCATTTTTCCCGGGCCATAATATAAGATGCCATGGCTGAAAATAAAATAATCAATGCCATACTGATTCCTGTCACCAAAAGAGAATTCCAGGATGCACGGAAAAAATTCATTTTTTCCATCGCATCAGGAAAATTGCTTAAAATAAACCCCCGTTCCCCAACTAGGGAAAGGGGATTTTTGATAACATCCACCTTTTCCTTAAAAGCATTGATCAGAACCATAAAAAAAGGAAAGATATAAATTGCAAGAAGCACTATAAGAATGCCATGCTTTACTGTATTTCCCATTTTTTTCGCCGCCATTATGCCTCCACCTCATTTCTCTTTCCAATCAGCACCTGAATAATGGATACCGCCGCACAGACTAAAAACAGCATAACCGCCTCCGTCTGACCCAACCCATAATTTTTGGATACAAAAGCCTTTTGGTATACATACATGGATGCCATCTGCGTACTCCCAAAAGGCCCTCCGTCGGTAAGGGATAAATTCAAGTCATAAGTCATAAAGCATCTGGTAATGGAAAGAAACAGGCAAATGACAAAAGAGGACACCATCTGGGGCAATATCACATGGCACAGCAGCTGCTTTTTCCCACATCCGTCAATAACGCCCGCCTCTGTCAGTTCTTTCGGCACACTTGTCAGCCCTGCTATATAAATCAACATCATAAATCCCGAATTCTGCCATACGGATACGATGACTAAGGCCGCCATAGCCTTTACCGGGTCCGAAAGCCATGAGGAGGACAGAAAACCAATGTTCAAATTTTGCCCTGCCGTAACCATAGCCCTGGCAAAAATAAACTGCCAGATATACCCCAGCACCAGACCTCCTATCAGGTTCGGCGTAAAAAAACCAGCACGGAAGAAATTTTGCCCTTTTACACCGCTGGTCACAAGATAGGCCAGCACAAACGCCATGAAATTAATTAAAATGACCGAAACGGCCGAATATGCCACCGTCAGCACCAAAGAATGCCAGAACGGCCCATCCCGGAAAATCGCTTTATAATTTTCAACCCCCACAAAAACCTTCTCTGCCGATATTCCATTCCAGTCCGTCAACGTCAAATACATACCGTAAATAAAGGGAATCAGCATAACCAGAACAAAACATATGGCCGCCGGACCTGCAAATCCGGTAAACCATAACGTTTTGTACAACATATTTTCCTTTTTTTTCATTTCCAATCTCCAATTTCTGTTGGCTCATCACAAGTTTTGGTGCGATATTCCATAAGGCTCCGAATGCTTCCGGCAGCGCTTTTAGCATCCGAAGCCGTCATTATATGATTACTCCAGCCCCTGCCAGTACCCTTCTATCTCGCCGGCCAGTTCTGCCCTGTCGATATTGCCGCTAAAATATTTCTGCATCATGGCGCCTACCTGTGTACCATGGTCGCCCGGAATCGTCTGATACCAGAATTCCGTTGCATTCTTCCTGATGAACTCCTGAGCCGAAACGCTGATAGGTGCGGATACCTTTTTATCAATATTGGCAAATGCCGGGATAATGCTGCAGTCATCCACCATGAAACTCCATCCAGCTTCATCATATACCAACCAGTTCAGAAAGTCCTTTGCCGCCTGCTGCTGCTCTGGCGTCGCATACTTCTGGTCTACAACGAGCGTCTTGCTAGCCCCAGAAATCAGGCAATCATTTGCCCCATCGGAACCGTCTTTCTGCGGAAGCGGCATAATCCCGATTTTATCCGTCTTATCATACACTTCCGTCACCCAGCTGCCATTGTACCAGAAGGCTACATCCCCTTCCGCAAAATAAGCATTGTTCATATCATAATCCGCCGCCAACGGGTCAGCACCGTTGATATTATATTTTGCCAACATGTCAAAGCTATCCATCAGGGAATTGAAACGTTCATTTTCCATTAACTTTGTTTCCCCGCTCTTTAAGGAATCTACAAAAGCCTGGGAACCTTCCGCAGAATTTCCCTGTTGATTATAAAGCTGCCCAAAGAAGTGGTTTGCCAATGACCAGTCCTCTTTATTTATGGCAACCGGTTTTTCCATCCCCCCTGCTGCCAGTTCATCCAGCAAAGCCTGGAATTTCTCCGGGGTGTTGTACTCTTCCCATACAAATTCTTTTCCAATCACATCCTCAATAGCCTGCGCATTATACAAAAGCCCTACCGATTCGATAAGCATTGGGAAGCTGTACACTTTGCCGTCAATGGCCACACCATATACATCCCCGCCATCCTTTATCCAGTCTTCACCGCTTAGATCGAGCAGATATTCCTGAAAATCGTATACATCCGGCCTGTCCACCATCATAATGGTGTAAGGGTTTCCGGAAGCATACCTTTCCGCCAGATGTGTGCCTACCACATCGCTTGTGAATGCCACTTCTATCGTTACCCCTGTTTGTTCTTTATAGGTTTTTGCCATTTCTTCAAACTGTTCCACCAATTCCGATTTTGTATTCAACAGTGTAATGGCAACTTCTCCGCCTTCGATTTCCGCCGCACTTCCCTCTTCATCTCCTGCAGCCTCTTCCCCTCCATTGGACGTATTTCCTGCATTTGCTTCTGTACTTTCTTCCTTGGCGCTTTCCGTTTCTGCCCCGCTGCTGTTCCCGCAGCCTGCCAAAAGTGCTGCCGCCATTACTAAAGCCATTCCCAAATAACTTTTCCTTTTCATTTCTTCTCCTTTCATTTTAACATTTGTTAAATTCTTATTTGTATATTTTTTGCTTTTGTCTACATGCTACACTTTTATTTTTACACCTTTTTAAATTATTTGTCAATAATATGCGAAAAATATATTATATATTGTTAAATATTAACAGTTTTAGTAATCGTTTTTTGTTAAATTAAACTTTTAAAACGTTAAATTGTATACAAATATGTGCCGTTTTAATTTTTACATTTGATTATTTCGTATTGATTTTTCCGTATATTCCTTTATAATAAAATAGAATGAAGGCGTCTTATGACGCAGTTTTCTATGGACACCTATACAGACACAGCAGCCGGCTCACTGCTCACGGAATCCATTATTGTACGTCAAGGGGGAAAATATGGCAAAAGACAAAGTTACCATACAAGACATTGCGGATGCACTGCATCTGTCACGCACCACTGTATCAAAGGCATTAAACGGGGCTCCGAATATGCCTGCAAAAACCATATCTGCCGTATGGAATAAAGCCAAAGAAATGAATTATAAACAGTTTGCTTATTTACAGCCACAAAATATATCCGGGAACACGGTTCCCCCAAAAAAGGGAGGAACTTTTGCCCTTCTGGCCAATTTTATCCCGGAGCATTTCCATATAGCGTCCGCCATCATGGCCAGCCTGGAATCCGAAATCAGTTCATACGGCTATTCCCTCACCATTCACATGATCAATACTGGTGATATCCGTTCCTTGCAGCTGCCTTTGAATTTCAAGTTAGAACAAGTGGATGCTATTTTAGGAATTGAAATTTTTGATAAAGAATACTCTAAAATGTTGTGCGCATTGGGGAAGCCTGTACTGTTTTTCGACTCTTTTTGCCATTCCGCTGCAGAACCTTTATCCGCTAATATTCTGCTAATGGAAAGCAAAAACAGCATTTTCCGCATGCTGCACCACGTACTCTCCCATGAAAATGTAAAGCGGATAGGATTTATCGGCGATTACATGCACTGCATCAGTTTTCATGAACGCTATGAAGGCTACTGCAATGCATTAAAATTCCACAATCTGCCTTACGAAGAATGTTATTGCATCACTCAGAACGATTTGTTGTTCCAGGCTCCGGATTTCCTGAAAATAGAACTGGGCAAAATGCAGAGCCTTCCTGATATGTTTTGCTGTGCCAATGATCTCCTGGCTTGGAGAACCATATCCGCCCTGCGTTCCTTAGGCAAAAAAGTACCGCAGGATATTTTAATCTGCGGATTTGACGATACCCTGATATTAAATTCCCTGGACTCCGAACTGACTACCGTAACCACCCCCAGCCGGGAAATGGGAATTGCCGCTGCCCATATCCTTTTAAACCGTGTGGAAAACCCTTCCCTCGCCCCTATGACCGCCTATCTGAATTCTACCGTACAGATACGCTCTTCCACTCATAAGGAACAAAGGGTATGAGTTTATAGCCGCACAATCGAGTAGGGAAGATTTTCTCCCTACTCTCGCGCTAATACGCCTCCCTTAACACTTCCACTGCCTCTTCATCGCTTTTCCCCGCAAGGCTGTTCACATCCATCCAGCAAAAAGCCTCTACCCTTTTGCTGCATCCCATATTTCCATAATAAGTCTCCGGAAAATTCTCAAATTCTTCTTCCGTAAGCATATTCCCGTTGCAATCCTCGCTCACCACCTGTATGACTGAGCCGTTTTCTTCATAAACCGTGGTCTGGCTCGCCAAGGGCGTTTCCAAAATAAAATCATTCTGCATGCAGAGGGAACTAACCCGCCGCATATAAGTATCCGGAGCCAATTTGATATCATCGTAAACAATATAGTAATCCCTCATTCCTCCGGCGGAAAATATTTGATATACCGTCATTTCATCCTCTATAATATCGGGTTGGGAATCGCCTTCCGTAAAAGAGGTCTCCAGTTCATTTAAATTCCCATCCCTGTCTAACTCATAAAACCTGCTATAAGTATAATTCCCTGTTCCCCCTTGATTGGCAACGATGACTACCAGCTGCCCGTCATAATCCAAGTCCCTAATCGTGAAACAGTATCTGTCATCGGCATAATCCACATCCTCCATCCATTTATCCCTGCAGGCCGCAAGCAAGGCCAGCTGCTGTTCTGTATCCCAGAAGCCATTAAGGCTGTTCACATAATCCATATAGGTAACCCATGTACCGGTTATATCGGATATTTTATCCGTATACCGCTGGGCAGATAAATATTCTTCCAGAAATTGATCTCTGTAAAAAGATGGCCCCGACTCTGACTTTTCCTCCAGACGGTAACTCTCCATATCCGGGTAATCCATATAGAACATATTGTCCGGATTTTCCTGTAAAAAAATTTCCGCCTCGTTCCATGTATCCCCACCATTTTGGTAGCTGGCCAAGACAATCACATCCTTTTTCCCGTCTCCGTTATAATCCGTAAAGGATACTGCGCTCACCTCCACGAATTCATCCGATTTTTGTGCGGCCTTCTCCGGGAAAGTATAAACCTTTTCCCCGCCTTTTAATAGAAAAAAACTGGGTTCTCCCGTTCCGTTCTCAGGCGATGCCGACACGAACATTGCCCTCCCCCATCCATCCAGTTCCACTTCAAAACTCTGTTCTTCTATCATGTTTTCCGGCCATCCGTTGCTTCCGGAAGCCCTTCCCGAAAGTTCCGTATCCTGTCCTTCCCCTTCTGTCTGCCCTTCCCCTGATACATCTTCCTTCCCTAATGCCTGCCCCTCCCCGGAACTTTCTTCAATGTCCTGTTCTCTTTCATCCTGTTTCTCTTCTGCTCCGCCCCATGCGCACCCGCTTAGCACGCATCCTGATACCAGAGCCAATACGAGAAACTTCATCCTTGCTTTTGCCTTCATCCATACTCTTATCTTCATTCCTATAACCGTATTCCTTCCTCAGCCTGCGAACCCCCATCTCAAACACGGATTCATAGCTAAACTGTTACTAAAAACCGGGATATGCCTTCTACACAAAAATAGCATTTCTCCCCCTCTTCTCACATAAAATAATTAGGGCCTCAAAAGCCCTGCCTGCGAAATGCGTTCGGCAGTTTGCACAAAAAAGCTGTGCGCATTCCATAAAAGCATCATCGACAAGGAGAGCGCGTATGTTCCAAAACTTTTTTTATCCCCCTGACCTGAAAATTGCAATTGCCGGCCGGCGCAAAGATACTGAAAACTATGAAAAAGCTTTACAGGAAATGAGGGTATCTTTTACCGTCACGATGGATTCCGGTTGTCTTTCCGATTTCCATGGCCTCCTGCTGCCCGGCGGCGGAGATATTACACCTGCATTTTTCGGCCAGAAAAACCATGGCTCCAAAAATATCGATACGGAACTGGATATCATACAGCTGCAGTCCCTGGAGCATTTTGTAAAATGGAAAAAGCCCGTACTGGGCATCTGTAAGGGAATGCAGATTATCAATGTTTTTTTCGGGGGAAACATCCTGCAGCATATCCCGGAATCCCCCAGGCATGCCTGGGATGGGAATGATAAAATACATCCCACTTTGATACAGCCTGATTCCTTTCTTGCAAAACTCTATGGCAGCCATATGATTACCAACAGCGCCCATCATCAGTCCATAGGCAAACCAGGGAGGGAGCTTCATATCATTCAGCATGCAGATGACGGCGTTCCCGAAGGGATTGACCATACAAGCCTGCCCATCCTCGGGGTGCAATGGCATCCGGAAAGGCAGTTTGCCAATTTCCGTTCTGTCCATTCCCCGGCCAAAACAGATTTACCCACTGCTGAACCCGCCGATGGGAAAATACTGTTTTCCTACTTTTTATCCTTATGTTCCCCGCCCTTGCTATAAGCCCTTTTTATGCCGTCCCCGCTTCCCTTCTTCCGGCTTCGCTTTCCTCTCCAACTTCGCCTTCCTATCCTCCTTCTTCATCCTTCCTTCTTCCGTCTTTTCCTGCCACCCTTCTTTTATCCCTTCTTTGGCACGCTCACCGGCCAGTTCGAACAGCGAAATGACTATTTTCTTTATCATGGCTGCCGTCTCCCCATCCAGCCCCTTAAAGGCAGTTATGACAGCCGTCATGCTTTTCCTCCAGTCGGCAGTAAAATCCATCAACGTTTCCGCCTGGGAAGCGGAGACCACCTCATATAATGCATCCACAAAGGTATGAATCTGTTTTTCATCCATGGACAAAATCCATTCATTCAATGTCTCGTCCATGAACTTCCTTCTTTTATATATATCCTTTGCCCGCACAAATTCATCTTCCCTCACCAGCCATGTATAAGGGTCATGCTGCAGCAGCCCAAAGGATTTGCTCTCCACCACCATATACCCCGCTGCATGGGATTCCAAGAGCATTCCCACCAAAGAAGAATGGGGGATAATTTTGATGACCCGCCTGGCAATTTTCTCATAATTCCCCTTTTCCCTTATTTCCGGCCTAAAACCCGGGCCGTCATGGCTGTATATCTTCCCGATTCTCTCCTGCACGTCCTCTCTGCAGTTCATCGCCGCATATACGGCGAAGTTTCCCCCTTTAGAATGCCCTCCAATATAAAAAGGGGAGGCAAAAGTCTCCGCTGCCTGCTCTAAATATTTCACACTTCTAATCTGTCCGATAACCGGTTCCGAAAATGCCAGGTTAAAATCTTCCTTCCACCCCACAATCGTCTCGTCCGTTCCCCGGTAGGCGATGTAGACAGATCCGTCTTCTAAGAAAAATGTCACCGCCGAAAACTGCGTTTCCTGCCGGGGCTCAATAATATTTATATAATAATTCATGCGCAGGGTAGAAAAACGGGCGCTCTTTAGCATCCCGTCATACAATTTTGTGTTTTTTTCCCTATATCTTTCATCGGCAAAAAGTTTATCCTTATCCTGATGGCTATTCAGATAGCCCATGGAAACAGCCGGTGCATTTTCCCCGATGCCCGGCACAATCCCATCGAATTTTAAATAGGCAAACTGGCACAGTACCAAGCTGTCCACTTCATTTAACGGTTTTTCCGAGAACGTATAATCGCCATATTCCTTTAAATAATCTAATATTGTTCCCATTGCGCCCTTCTTCCTTCACCCAGAACTCATAAACCCTCTTCTTTTTCCGAAACCCTATCACCGTTCCAGCCGTTCTCCCTATCTCTCCAGGTTCAGAACCTTGCTTCCAAATGCCCGATATTTTTAATCAAAACCGAAACCGTTCCGTCCGGGTTCGTAATAAATTCCACGCTCCCTGGATTTTTATACTGCTCCATAGGGATTTTTATTTCGATTCCCGTATCCGTAAGCAGATGCTGTTTTTGATATTTCCTCGTTGTAGTCTCGCTCTGGGGAAGGATTTCTTCCTTCACCAAATCATATTTTTCCATTTTGTCCTGAAACGCTACCTTTAATTCCGGTTTTTCCTCGAAAATGCGTTCTGCCAGTTCTTCCACCACGAAACCGCCCTTTTCTTCCAGTTCCTCCTGCATGATGCTTTTCGCCTTCATCTGCGCCTCATATTGGCTCAGTTCGTCATAGCCCTCCTTCTGTACCGCCTCCACCGCCTTTGTTACAATGGAAAGTTTGGACTTATGGGACATATGGCTGGAGCATTTCAAAAACAGGTAGGAAAAATAATTGGTTTTCTCCCCGTTAATTTCATACTTCTTCTCCACCACCTGGACCGTCAAATCATCCAGGCATATAATTGCCGCTTCGCTCAGCTTCTGGGATTCCGGCGGCAGAATAGACTTATGGCGTATAATTTCATTGGTATTTTTCCCCTCTTCTAGGGACAATGTCCTATGGGTATACAACGATTTGTAGTTCATCTTAAGAAGCCCCAGATACTCCCCATCTCCGTATTTAAAGCGCACTACAATCAAATCCGCCGGGGGGATATCAATATTGCTGTTCATGATGCTATAGAGGAAGTCCGCCATGTCCTTGCTGATATCCACAAAAAAATCATCGGAGTACTGCTCCAGCATCCTATAAACCTCCGATTCCTGTTTATAAAACTCACAGCTTTTCCCATCGTCCCCGGAGGATATTTTCGAAATATGTTCCTTTAAAAAGTCGGAAAATTCAGAGCCAAAATCCAGTTCCTCATCCGACAGTACCGGCATCCCTATCGTGGAATCCAGTATATGTACAATCGCTTTTTTTATCCTAATCTCTTCTTTTACCATATTATTCCAGTTCCGCATATTCCCCCTGCAGTGCCGCCTGGCAGAGCAATTTCCGGCCGCTTCGCGTCCTGAAATTCTCTGGGCACTTCCTGGGCAATATGCTGTTTTTAGTTATATTAACGTCTCCATGTTCTGGGCGAGAAAAGTACCAGCATAGGCATCAGTTCCAGGCGGCCGGCCAGCATGTCGAACATCAGGACCAGTTTTGAGAAACCGGAAAATGCCGAGTAATTCCCTGCCGGCCCTACCATGTTAAAGCCCGGCCCTACGTTGTTGAAGGTAGTGGCCACCGCCGTGATGTTGGTTACGAAATCAAACTCGTTTAGGGAAACCAGTACAAAAGACCCAAGCAATATCATTACATAAATCATCGTATACACCTGGATGGACTTAATCACCCCGTCTTCCACAATGCGCCCGTCCATATGGATTTTCTTGATACTTCTCGGATGAATCACCGAAAATATCTCATTTTTTATGGAACGCAGCAATACAATCAGACGGGATACTTTAAACCCTCCCCCCGTGCTGCCCGCGCAGGCCCCCAGCAAAGTGAGCAGGAAAATAATCGCCCTGGAGAATTCCGGCCATACGTTGTAGTCCAGTGTGGCAAACCCTGTTGTAGTCATTACCGATACTACCTGAAACAGGGAGTGGTGAAATGCCTGGAAACCATCTTCAAAAAAGCCCCTTACATTAATAGAAATCAGCAATGCCGCCACAAAGACAATCCCAAGATAATATCTTAGTTCCTCGCTGCCGAAAGCTTCCCTGGGTTTCCTGATTAACAGCAAATAAAATATCTGAAAATTAATTCCGCACAATAACATAAAAATGATAAATATAGTCTGAACCGTTGTGGAATAGCTTCCGATGCTGGAATTTAACAGCCCAAACCCACCCGTTCCCGTGGTGGAAAAGGATAGTGTGGAGGCCTCATACAAATTCAGCCCGGCAAACATCAGGGATATGATTTCCACCACAGTAATCATCAGGTATATTCCATACAATATCATAGCCGTGTTTTTGATTTTAGGAACTAATTTGCCTACACTGGGGCCCGGGCTCTCCGCTTTCATCAGATGCATGTTATAGCTTCCCGACAAAGGCAGTACCGCCAAAATCAGTACCAGAACCCCCATTCCTCCAATCCAGTGGGTAAAGCACCGCCAGAACTGGATACATCTGGACAATCCTTCCACATCGGTCAATATAGTCGCCCCTGTAGTGGTCAGGCCAGATATGGTTTCGAACAGCGCATCCGTATAGGTCGGAAATTCCCCGCTAAGGTAAAAAGGAAGCGCCCCAATCAAACTTAATATAATCCAGCTTAGGGAAACTGTGACAAACCCTTCTTTCGCATAAAATACATTGCTTTTTGGCTTGAACCTTCTCCCTGCCAGACTGACTGCCAGGCAGCCGGCAATCACATATAGAAAACAAAAAGCACTGCTTTCCCTGTAAATCAGTCCTACTATAAAAGGCAACGCCATAAACAACGCCGCAAATTCCAAAACTCTGCACAAAATATAACGAATTACCGAATAATTCATTTCTCCGCCCTCCATGCTGCCGCATCATACTAAAAATGATGCCTTTCTAACCCTTCAATATATCCTTGATATCATGCAGCCCTGTGGTGGTGGTGACAATGACCACCGTATCCCCCACTGAGATTTTGCTCTGGCCGCCGGGCGTTATGATATTTCCTTTATGGTTAATGCAGCAAATAAGAATATTCGGCTTCAGGTTCAGTTCCAGCAAGGGGATTCCCACTACCGGCGAGTCCTCCTTCACAATAAATTCCAAAGCCTCCACCCGGTCATTATTCATACGGTAAAGCGTTTCTATATTGCTCCCTATGGAATTATGCAAAGCCCTGACATGCTTCACAATGGATTCCGCTGTAATATACTTGGGATAAATAATACTGCCCAGTTCCATCCCTCCGATTAATTCGTCATAAGAAATCCTATGTACTTTTGTAATCAGCTTCGCCTTGGAAATACTTTTTACATAAAGGGAAAGCATGATATTTTCTTCATCAAAATTAGTAAGCGCCACAAAGGATTCTGCCTGGGGCAGCCCTTCTTCCATCAGCAAGTCCTTGTCCGTACCATCCCCATAAATTAACGTGGCCTGGGGCAGCAATTCGCTTAACTCCTCACACCTGGCCCTGTCCTTTTCAACTATTTTGACCGATATGCCGATAGAAATTAACTGTTTTGCCAAATAATATGCAGTTTCTCCTCCGCCGACGATAAAAGCATTCTTTGCCCGGGCTCTGGGCACGCCCAGCTTTTTGAAAAACAACATACCATTCTTCACCGTACCTACTACAGAAATTTCATCCTTCGCCCGCAGAATAAAATTCCCGTCAGGAATATACACATCTTCCCCCCGTTCCACCGTACAAACCAGAACATCACATTTTAATTTTGAAGAAATATTTTTCAACGCCTGGTCGCACAGGACAGACCCTTCTTCAATTCGGTATTTCACCAGTTCTACGCGCCCCTTGGCAAAAGTATCGATTTTTATCGCGGAAGGGAATTTCAATATCCTGGCTATTTCCATTGCCGCCGCATCCTCCGGGTTAATGACCATAGAAAGCCCCAGTTCCTCTTTGATAAAACTGATTTCCCTGCTGTATACAGGATTCCTCACCCTGGCTATCGTGTGGCAGCCGCCCGCTTTCTTGGCAATCAGACAGCATAGTAAATTTAATTCATCCGAATCAGTTACTGCTATCATCAAATCTGCCTCTTCAATTCCTGCCTCCTTTTGTATGGAATGGCCCGCCCCATTTCCTACATAGCCCATCACATCGTAGTTAATGGTTATATTTTTTATAGCCTCGCTTTTCGTATCAATAACCGTAATGTTATGCCCTTCTTTGCTTAACTTTTCTACAATCGTAGAACCCACATTTCCACAGCCCACAATGATAATATGCATATCTATGACCATGCCCTTTCTTTGAATCTGCAAATGCTCAATATTTTTCCGGATAATCGGTTCCCGTTTCGCTCCGCATCTGATACACATACTTCTCCGGTTCTTTTTTCATTTTCAGCAATGTATCGAAAGCCCTCAGGACCATTTTACTGCCATTATGCTTCATCCCGTATTGCCCTCTGTCCATCTCCGCCTTAAAATGGTCAATTTGCCATACCATAATATCCACTACCGTATAGCCTTCCACCTTCACTTTACAGGAAAATTCCCCTTTTTCCGCATAATCAAGAAACTCTTCCCCTATTTCCGGGCAAGTCAAAAGCCCGGCTGCCAGCTCCTGAAGAAACACTTCGCCTTCCCCTGCCGCATTACCGAACTCGTCCACAATCCTTATAATTTTTTGTTCATCCAGAGCATCCATATCCATATTCCTCTATATATACTCCCGCCAGGACTCTGCCATCAGACACATATATTTTGAAACCGGCTGCCTGGCCAAATCTTTTCCCTCTAACATAATATCAAATGGAAACATATATTACAAGTCACTCTTATATATTAGAATTAAGAAAGTGCAAATAATGGTACGCTGCATTGAAAATAATATCTTATGCCAACGATTTTCTCTGGAACTGCCCCCTCCTGTTTTTGTTGATGGGAACCCATCTTTTTTTCACATTGAAACTGCACATCCCCCAATGCCATATAGGGAAAGCCTTGCGGATGTCCGTTACCAATGAAAAAAAGGGGGAATACGACTCCAACCCCTCCCAAAACCTCTCCGCCTTCGGCGCCCTGGCAACTACCCTGGCCGCCACTTTGGGTACCGGCAATATTATCGGCGTTTCCACTGCCGTTGCCTTGGGCGGCCCCGGCGCCGTTTTCTGGTGCTGGCTCACCGGCTTGCTTGGTATGGCAACCTCCTATGCCGAGTGCTATTTAAGCGTGTTATATAAAGAAAAAAATTCCGAAGGGCTTTTTGTCGGCGGCCCTATGTATGTCCTGAAAAATGGCCTCCGCTGCAAAACTCTGGCGAAATTTTATGCTTTTTGCACCATATGCGCTGCTTTCGGGGTAGGCTGCACCACCCAGGCCAATTCCCTCACCCAGACCACCTCTTCCACCTGGGGGCTCTCCCCCCACCTGGTGGGTATTGCTGCCGCCTTTGCCACAGGGCTGGTCATCCTAGGCGGCATACGCTCCATCGGCAGCATTTGTACAAAAATAGTTCCCCTGCTGGGTATCCTCTATATCGCCGGCTGTTTCGTCCTTCTTATTTTAAACGGTGATTTCCTTATGCAGGCAATTTTCGTCATTTTAGAACATGCCCTCCTTCCCCGCGCCGTCCTTGGCGGCATCGCCGGCTATTCCCTGAAGCAGGCCGCCCGATATGGCATCGCCCGGGGCTTGTTCACCAACGAAGCCGGCATCGGCACTTCCGCCATCCCTGCCGCAGCATCGGGCACCAATATCCCTTCCAGACAGGCCTTTGTGTCCATGACCGCCGTTTTCTGGGATACTGTAGTCATGTGCCTCCTCTCGGGCCTGGTCATCGTCACCAATATGCTAAAACATCCGGATTCCCTGGCCGGTGTCAACGAAACCGGGCTGGCAGATGCAGCCTTTGCCTATCTGCCACTCGGCGGCAGGCAGTTCCTTTCCTTTGCCCTGGCCGCTTTTGCCATCACCACCCTGATCGGCTGGTCTTATTTTGGAGAAAAAGCCTTCGCTTACTTATGGGGAGAAAAAAACATCGGCGTTTACAAGCTGCTCTATATCGTTATGATATACATCGGCGCCGTCATCCCTTTAAATGTAGTATGGGAATGCACGGATTTTATCAATGCCTTAATGATTTTCCCCAACGTACTCTCCCTCTTCCTGCTCCAGGACAAAGTCAAAGCCCCCGCCGCAAGCAGCGGGGCATCAGGCTTGAAACGCCCCAAGGGGCGGGGTATTTGACCCCCCGCCAGGGATAAAAAAGAATTGGCCCGGCGGCCAATTCCAAAGAATGCTTCGCATTCTT